>CAZBKU010000142.1:0-7995 GCA_964492585.1 uncultured Thermoplasmatales archaeon
CACCGCCCCGGAGGAGGTCGTTGGCCACGAAGGAGACCAGGCCGGCCACGATGATCGAGAACGGGAGCTCTCGACGGATGGTGGTCACGTAGATCGAGACCGGTCGCAGCAGGGCAGCGGCGCCCAGGACGAGCAACGTGTTGGCAACGTTGCTCCCGAAGATGTTGCCGATGGCCAGGTCGGTCTCGCCTCGCCAACCGGCCAGGAGGTTGACACCCATCTCCGGGGCGCTGGTCCCGAAGCTGACGATGGTTAGCCCTACAAGCAGGGAGGAGACGCCGAGCTTGCGGGCGGCGGCCACCCCACCGTCGACCATCAGATCTGCCGACTTCCAGAGCAGGGGTACGCCCAGGGCGAACAGGACGTAGATGAGCACAGCCATGGCCGGCGAGCCCGTGCACGCGGGCCGGGGATATACGCTTTGGCTTCCTCGGCAAGGACCGGAGAGCATGGTGGCCGGAGAAGGCTTTTACCAGCCAAACCGGCTGGCCGCGCTGAACCCCCATGGCCCTGATCCTGTCCGTCGCCCTGATGAACGAGCCCGGAGCTCTTGCCCGGGTGACCGCCGAGCTGGCCGCCGCCGACCTGAACATCGAAGCCTTCGTCGGCGACACCCAGGCCGAGGTGGGCGTGGCCCGCTTCTTGGTCGACGATCCCGAGACGGGTTACGAGGTCCTCCAGGAGGCCGGTCACCCGGTCCAGGTGATCCGTGGGGTCAGCGTGGGCATGGAGAACCGCGTGGGCTCGCTCTCCGAGGTCATGCGGGAGCTCGGGAAGGCCGATGTCAACGTGGAGCTGATCTTCGGGTCGACCGGCGGGGCCGACCGTGGCGAGGCCATCCTGCTCTGTGACGACGTGGACACCGCCCAACAGGTCCTCGACGGCGCCTGAGACGTCTTGGTACATGGGCGGTGGACCGGCCAGCCAACCTCGACCGTGAGGGGTTGGACGACGCCGACGCCAGAAACCTTTTGTAGGGTCTTGTAGCATCGAGGAGATGGGATGAAACGGGTACTCGCCGCGATCCTGCTGATGCTGCTCGCACCAGCGGCCACCGCCCAGGGAGGCACCACCGCCGACACGGCCACGACGGCCGATGCCACCGAGTGCGCGCCGCCCTGTGGCGAGATCAACCCACGGCTCATCTTCAACTTCGAGGACCTCGACCGGGAGGCCCTAAATCTCGATAAGGGCGAGTCGGTCACGTTCCAAGGTACGATCACCCTCTGGGCCGACGCCGACGACGAGGGCTACGTGCCCCCGGACCCCCAGGAACCCATCGTGATCCAGTTCGCCTACCCACGCCTACCGACGTGGGCCAGCATGACCGCCGAGCCCAGCCAGATCGAGCTCGATCCTGCCTGTGGCACGTGCTTCGCTGTCGAAGGCGAGACCAGCCAGCCCAAGGTCCACTACGAGTCCGCCCACGCGATCAACCTGACCATCGAGATCCTGGACACCCCCGAGAAGACCACCGGGTACGACTACGGCAAGCTCCAGCTCTTCGCCAAGAGCACCGAATCCGGCATCTGGAACCCTGGGTACGGCATCAAGGAGGTCCGCATCCAGGCCGGGGATCAGGCCTTGGACGCGCAGAGCACCGAGGACCCTGACGCGGTGCCGGGGATCGGTCTTGCCGGTGCCACGGTCGCCATGCTGGTCGCCGCGGCCGCCGTGGCACGGCGGGACTGAGACCGGATCAATGGACCGCACGCGGCCGCCTCACAACGCCTAAGGAGAGGGGACCGTCTCTCCCGGCTGCTACCATGGAAGCGGTCATCCTCTCTGGCGGGAAGGGCACCCGCCTTCGCCCCCTGACCTACACACGACCCAAACCTCTTTTGCCCGTGGCCAACCGGCCGATGGTCGAGCACATCCTCGACCGGCTACCGCCCGAGGTGGACCGGGCCCTCTTAGCCAGCGGGTACATGATCGACCAGATCCGCACCTGGGCCGAGACCCACGACCACCGGGTCGAACTCGAGGTGATCGAGGAGACCCAGCCCTTGGGCACCGGGGGTGCCATCGCCAACCTGGCCGACCGGATCAACGGGGATTTCCTCTGTTTCAACGGGGACGTCCTCTCCACGACCCCCCTCCAGCACATGATCGACGAGCGCCGGAAAGTCGACGCCATGGGCGTGCTCTCCCTCTGGCAGGTCGACGATCCCAGCCCCTTCGGCGTCGTGGACCTGGACGGCGACCGGATCACCCGGTTCGTCGAGAAACCCGACCCCGGGGAGGCACCGACCCGGCTGATCAACGCTGGCACCTACTGCTTCTCCGAGGACATCCTGGACCACATCCCCACCGGCCGCAAGGTGAGCCTCGAGCGGGAGATCTTCCCGGCGCTGCTCGAGGAGGGCTACGATCTTCTCGGCCAGCCGTTCAAGGGCCACTGGGTCGACTGCGGCCGGCCCGGGGTCTACCTGGAGGCCCACGAGATCTTGCTCGACGGCCGCGTCGAGCTTGGCCAGGATGCCCGGATCGACGGGACCTGGGAGGGCTGGGCCTGCTTGGGCGACGGTGCTGTCGTCGAACAGGGCGCCAGGATCGTCCGTTCGGTGCTCCTGGAGGGGGCCCGGGTCGGGGTCGATGCCCGCCTGGAGGACACCATCGTGGGCGCCGGCGCCGACGTCGGAGCTGAGAGCCAGCTGACCGGATGTGTCATCGGTGACGGCCAGACCCTGCCACCCGGCACGGAGAAGAGGGAGGAGCGCATCGGGGGACCTGAGTAGACATGGGACGACTCTTCGGGACCAACGGCGTACGCGGGATCGTCGGCGACCTGATGACCCCCGACCTGGCCATGCGTTTGGGCCGGGCGGTGGGCACCTGGAGCCAGGGCGCCGTGCTCGTGGGACGCGACACGCGGACCAGCGGACCGATGCTCCAGCAGGCCTTCGTGGCCGGAGTGCTCTCCACCGGGACCCGGGCTGTCCTCGGTGGCATCGGGCCCACCCCCAGCTTCCAGTACGCGGTCAAGACCGGGGACTACGGCTCTGCGGCCATCGTGACCGCTAGCCACAACCCCCCCGAGTTCAACGGCATCAAGGTCGTCGAGCCGGACGGGACCGAGCTGGGCGACCAGACCGTGGAGGCCATCGAGACCCTCTACTTCGACGAGCGCTTCGATCAGGCCGCCTGGGACGACATCCCGGCCATCGGCCAGGACCCGTCGGTCAACGACCGGTACATCGACGCCATCCTCGGGCACGTCGGGGAAGGGTCGGTGGCCGACAAGCGCCCCACGGTGGTCCTCGACTGCGCCAACGGGGCCGGCTACGACGTGGCCCCCCAGGTCCTTCGACGGATGGGCTGCCACGTGATCACGCTCAATGCCCAACCCGACGGCACCTTCCCCGGGCATCCCAGCGAACCGACACCCAAGAACGTCGAGACGACGCTGGAGACCGTGGCCGCCGTCGGCGCCGACCTGGGCGTCATCCTGGACGGCGACGCCGACCGGTGCGTCTTCGTCACCGGCGACGGAACCTTCGTCCCTGGTGAGCGCACCCTGGCGCTCGTGGCCGGTGCCAAGGTCGAGGGGAACGGTGGCGGGCTCGTGGTCACACCGGTGGCCTCCAGCCAGTGCATCGAGGACCTGGTCGAGCAGAAAGGCGGCCAGGTCAAGTACACAGCCGTGGGCAGCCCGATCGTCGCCCGCGAGATGATGGCCAGCGATGCCCTGTTCGGCGGCGAGGAGAACGGGGGCCTGATCTTCCCCGAGCATCAGCACTGCCGGGACGGGACCATGACCGCAGCCTGGCTGACCAAGCTGGTGGCCACCACGGGCACGTCCCTGGCCGAGCTGTTGGACCAGGTGCCCGATTACACCCTGGTCAAGCAGAAGGTCGCCTGCCCCGAGGAACACAAGCAGGCCGCGCTGGACCGGTTCGCAGAGACCGTCGACGCCGACCGGGTCGACACGACCGATGGCGTCAAGGCCTTCTACGGGGACGGCTGGGTCCTGGTCCGGCCATCGGGCACCGAACCCCTGGTCCGGGTCTACGCCGAAGCCCGCGACCCGGAGCGTGCCCGCGAGATCGGTGACGACGCCAAGGCCCGGGTCGGGAAGATCGTCGACAGCCTCACCTAGGCCTGCTGGACCACCGTGACCCCCAGCCCCCAGGCACGATCCCAGCACCACGAGCCCCTGCCCCTGCCCACCCTGGCCGGTCTCCTGGCTGGCCTCCTGGCCGCCGTGGCTGCCGTGGCCGCCCCCGACCAGGTCGGCCAGGTACCCCTGGGCACGATGCTCCTGCACGTGGGCCTGGCCGCGGGCCTGGTGGGCCTTGCCGACACCATCCACCGACGGACGCGAGCGCGGGCCAGCGATGCCTGGATCGCAGCCTGCACGCCCTTGCTTGCGGTCCCGTTGCTTGTGGCGCGCCTGGTCGGCCCCGACACCCTGGCCGCCTGGCCACGGTGGGCCAGCGACGGCTTGGTGGCCGAAGCGTTCCTGGTCGCCCTGGCCCTGGGTGTGATCGGCTTGGGCGGCCTGCCGGGACGGCCCGGCCGGTGGTCACCGGGGCCCTGGACGGTGGCCGCCGGGGGCACGGTCCTGGTCGTCGGGCTGCTTGGCCTCTACCTGGCCACCGAGGCTCGGCCACCTGGGAGCCTGGCCATCGGGGCCCTCGCGCTGGCCGGCACAGGGGTCGCCCTGGCCGTCCAGGCCCTGGCCGCCGGCAGGTGGGGCGCCGGCTGGTCGGCCCTGGCCCGTGCTCCGGCGTTGATCGTGGCGGGCGTGCACCTCTTCGACGGCCTGGTGGCCTACCTTGCCGTCAACGATCCCTTCGGGCTGGTCCCCCGGGCCTTCAGCGAGCAGACCCCGTTCTCAGCCTTCCTGTTGGCCACGGTGGGGTTGGGCTACCCCCTGGCCAAGTGGGGCCTTGGCGTAGCGATCACCTACCTCTTCGACGTGCGCGGGCCCGAGGATGGCCACAGCATGGTCACCCGGTGGGGTGCCTACACGTTCACCATCCTGCTGGGGCTCTACCCTGGCCTGTTCAGTCTCCTGCACGTCCTGGGCTGACCGTTGGACCTGGTCGGTCCACGGGAAGCTTCAAACCACCCTCGCCACGTGCCCAGGCCGTGCCCCGCGAGCTCGAGCTGTTGCCGGTCCTCCACGCGCGACGTGGCGACCTTGTCGATCCAGAGGGCGAGGTCATCGACGAGGACCTCCGCGAGCTGGCACGCAGCTTCAAGCGTGAGCACGGGGCCATCTACGTCGTCGACCTGGACGGCCTTCGGCGGGGCAAACCCGACCACAAGCTCCTCCAGACGCTGGCCGCCGGCTCCCCGCTCTGGGCCGACACCGGTCCCCGGCACCACACCGACGTCATGGATGCCATGATCGCCGGCGCCGAGCAGGTGACCATCCGGTACCACACCGCCAGCGACGAGACCATGGTCGAAGAGGCCGTCCGCCTCACCGAGAACGTGGCGCTGGGCATGGAGTTCCGCGACCAGGAGCTCGTCCAGAACCCCCGGTGGCCGTCCACGCCTCGCGAGCTTGTCGACCTCGCCGAACGGTTGCGCCTGCCGCTGGTCGTGATCGACCACGCCCGGGCGGGGCGTGCCCAGGGCGTCGACCGGGGTGTGGCCTGGCATGCCCGCCACCACGGTCCTGGCGCGTACTTCGCCGGCGGGGTCCAAGGCCGGCGGGACATGGACCTGCTTGAGGACCTGGGCTACCACGGTGCCCTGGTCAGCACGGCCCTGATCCGGGGCGAGAACCTGACCGGTGCCGAGTGGCCCGGTCCACCGGGAGCCCAGGACGACGAGGACGACGACCCACCCGGTCCCCCTGGGACCGGCCTGCCAGGAGGGATCCGGTGAGCCAGGAGGCGCTCGAACAAGCCGTGGCCCTGCTCTACCGGCGGTTCCGCGAACCTGTGGTCCCCGAGACCGAGCTCACCAAGATGATCAGCCTGACCCTGAACTGGGCCAAACCCTCCCAAGCGCCTCACCTCTTGGCGCGGGCCGTGCGGGCTGACCTGTTGGAGCGCCACGAGGACGGGTTCAAGATCACCTTCGACCCGGCCGAGGTCGAGCTGCCCTTCGGCTTCAAGCCCCCCGATGCCTTGTTCGAGGAGACCGAGATGCCCGAGCCCACGGCCCCGACCGACACGGGGACCCAGGACGGCAGCGCGCCTGCTGGCCAGGCCGACAAGGCCACATCGGCGGCCGCAGGGGGGACAGGGTCGACCCCCGTGACCCCAGCTGCCGCCGAGACGGTGGACCAGGGGGACCGTCCCCTTGTCGAGGAGCTCCTGGACCTGCTGGCCGAGCACGGCGGCGGAGACCGCAAGGCCGCCGTGGCCTCGGTCAACAACAAGCAGGACGCGCTTGGCGGCAAGGTCAGCATGGAGGCCGCGGCCTTGATCGTGGCGGCCGAGGAGGGCCTGGCGGTCGACGAGCTGGCCCTCCGGGTCCTCGACGACCTGGGTGTCGAGCCGCCCAGAGCCTGAGACGGTCCCGCCAGGCTAGTCCTTCTTGAAGACCGCCATGGCCAGGGTGACCACGGCCAGGGTCGAGAACATGCCGATCACGGCCCAGCCGACGGCCCACCGTTGGGCCGCATCGGAGGAGAGCTGGGCGTTGCCAGGCCCTTCGAGGTCGAGGTGGCCGACGAACCGGGACGGGTTGGGCTCCTCGGTGCCGGTCAACACGCTGGTGAACCCGGCGTAGACGCGGGCTGTCCTGTAGAACTCCAGGGAGATGACCTGTTGCTCCTGAGCCCCGGCGAACTCGAACATGGCCACGGCCAGCATCGGCTCGACGCCGCGATCGCGGGCCTGCTGGATGGCCCGGGCAGCATCCTGCCGGGCCGCGTCGACCTTGTCCCGGGTGATCTCCCCCTGGACCTCGACCGACAGGGCCGCGATGACCTGGGCCTCGGCGGCCTCGATGATGGCCGCCGCGTGGAAGCCGCGCCCCTGGTCGGCCTTGGCCCGCTCGAGCTGTTCGACGGCCCGGCCGGGCCCACCTTGGCGGCCAAGGACCTGGCTGGCGTAGACGACCATCTCGTCGGCCAGAAGCACGAAGTCGTCGGCCAGTTGGTCGATGGCGACCGGGATCTGCGGGCCGGCACCGAACTCGTCGGAGAGCGACAGCCACCAGTGCACGGTCTCGGCCCGTTCCATGGCCCAGGCGGCCTCGAAGAGCGCGTTGACCAGGCTCCCTGGGTCCGAGGACTCGTTGAACTGCTCTTGGGCGGCCTGGACCCGGGCCTCGGCGTCGCTGACCCGTTCCTGGGCGGCCCCGACGGTGTAGAGGGTGTGCATGCCGGTGACCTCGGCCTGGGCGGCGGCACGTTCGGCCTCCTCGACGATGTCCCGAGCGTCGTCGATCCGTTCTTGGACGACGTCCAGGCTGCGGCCCTCCTGGAAGAAGCCGAGGAGGAGCTCGGCGTGGGTCCCATGGATCGAGGCCGTGAACGCCCGGCTGGCCGCGCTGTAGTAGTCCGCGGCTTCCCAGTGCCGCTGGGCTCGCTGGGTGAAGTTGTTGGCTTGGATCAGGGCCCGCTCGACGACCTGTCGCGCCTCGGGTCGAAGATCGGAGGCGTTGAGGTCGTCCCAGGTGCTCCTGTAGGTGGACGCCTCATCGATGAGGTCGTGGGACAGGGGTGCCAGGGTGTCCTCGTAATCGGCCGAGCCCGGCGACCCCTGGACCTCCTCCTGGATGAAGCGGTGGCCGGTCATGTAGCGGACCATGTCCTCGATCCGGCTGACCTCGACGCAGCGGATGTCGAGCTCCTCCCGACAGTACTCGTGCATCACGATCTGGTCCCCCTCGACGACCAGACCGCCTTGCACCTGGCGTGGGGTCAGGTTCCCCTGTCCCTCGGGGACCAGGAAGAGGCCGGCGCCCCGGTCGGCCGCCTCCTCGGCCTTGGTCGGGATGCCGCCGACGGGACCGATCGAACCGTCTGGTCCGATGGTCCCGGTGCCCATGAACTGGTCCTCGACCACCCACCGGTCCTCGGTGGCG
>CAZBKU010000143.1:0-7860 GCA_964492585.1 uncultured Thermoplasmatales archaeon
ACTGGTCGAACGGCGAACCTGGCACGGATCACCGGATGCAAGAACGTCAGCCACGCCCCGCCTGGCCCCGCGGTGGTCTGGGCATCACCTTGGGCCACGGCTTGTCGCCCAGGTCTGGTTGGGCGTCGACGAAGGCCCGCCAGGCCTCGGCCAGGGCGCGCCAGAGGGCCTCCTCGTCCTCGGCGCCATGCTGGGGGCTGTAGCGCACCCGCTCGTAGTGGAGGGCCAGGCGCCGGGCGGTCTGCCGGCTCACGCCGTGCTCGACCAGCCAACCGGCCAGCTCCCGGTGGGTCAGGCTCCGGGGCACGGCCTCCCAGCGGCGCACACCGTCGACGAAGGCGGCGAACAGCTCGGCCGACCCCCAGCCGCGTCCGCCGACCCCCTCGGGCGGGAACGCGTTGCGGGGGTCGGCCCGGCGCTTCTCGGCCTCGGTGGCCGGGCGGAACCGCACCAGGCTCGGGAAGCTGAGGTTGCGGACCAGGCGGGCCACGGCCAGGCGGGTCTCCTTGCTGGAGAAGGCCGCGTAGTAGACCAGCACGGCCAGCCCGACCAGGATGACGGCCAGCAGGGCGTCGGTCACCAGGCCCAGGCCGGTCCCCTGGAACTGGAACTCGGTGAACGTGGGATCGGAGACGGCGGCGCGCTCCAGGCGTTCCTCCTGGGTGTACGGGATGAAGATCGAGGTGGGTTGGCTGTCGGCCGAGGCCACCCGGGCGTCGTTCGAGGGGTACCGGGCGGTCAGCAGGTGGTGGCCGCCGGGCAGGGTGGAGGTATCGAAACCGTCCTCGAAGCTGCCCTGGGGGCCCGTGGTCAGGTTGGCCACCGGTCGCCCGTCGAGCAGCACCCGGACGAGGTGGCCCTCGGAGACCAGGGGCGAGAGGTCCAGGCGGCCCTCGACGCCCAGGGGCCCGCGCTCCTGGAGCACGGTCGTGGCCGGTTCCAACCGCAGCCCGGGGCGCAGGGGATCCACGGTGATGGGGATCGGTCCGGCGGTGACGTTGGTCCCGTTGATGTGCCCGTGGGCGGTGACCTCGTACCCCCCGGCGCCCAGGTCCACGGGCAGGGGGACCTGGCTGTCGTAGCGGCCCTCGTCGTCGGTGGCCCTCAACCGGGTGAGCTGGCCGATGCGGATCTCGATCTCGTGCTGGGTCACGGGCTGGCCGCCGGCCAGGGCAAGCCCCTTGACCCGCAGGTTGTCCCCCAGGGCCAGGTGCCGGTCGTCGAGGCTGAAGGTGAGAAGGGCCGGCAAGCGAAGCCGGGCCAGGGCCTGTTCGATCCGGGGTCGCTCCTCGACCAGGCGATCCTCCAGGTCGTCCAGGGCCTCCCGGAGCCCGGTGGTGTCCAGCTGGCGATCGTCCAACCGATCGGCGGCCTCCCGGAGGGCCTCGATGGCGCCCAGCTCGGTCTGCAGGGCCTCCAGGGCCCCGGTCAGGGCCGTGGAGTCCCCCTGGGCGGGCTCGGTCAGGGAGGCCACCTGGGAGAGGTTGGCCCGGCGCTGGACGTCGGCCTGGGCCAGGGCTTGGCCGGCCTGGTTGACCGCCTCGAGGTCGGCCTGGATGTCGGCCAGGCGCGGCGGGGCGGTGCCCCGCTCGCCGATGACCTCGATCAGCTCCTGGCTGAACCCGCTGGACAAGGAGGCAAGCTCCCGGGCTTGGGCCTGGACGGGGTCCTGGCCGTCCCCACCCATGCCTTGGGTCTCCTCGCCGGCCCGGGCCAGGGCCTCGGCCTGGTCCAGGCTGTCGGCCAACAGCGCGAAGAAGATGCTGGTGTCCTCGCTGGCATCGGCATACGAGCGGTGCCGGGACTCGGCCATGGCCACCGGCGAGGCCAGGGCTGGCAGGAGCAGGGCTGCCAGGGCGACCAGGGCCAAGACCTCCCGTCGGGCCACGCCCCGTCGACCTTCTGCCAGGCTAAGAAGGTTCGGTCGTCGCGGGGGTCACGGCCGTCCCGGCGCGGTGCCGGGTCGACCGCGGGCCTCCCAAGCGCTCCTCAAGGCCCGGCGCTCATCGCCGCTGGAGCCTTGAGGCCACGACGACGCCCGTCAGGCCGATCCCCGACAGGAGCAACGTGGCAAGCTCGGGGACCGGCACCGGCGCACTGGCCTCGTCGAAGGCGTACACGCTCCCGGTCTCGCCGTGCCCGCTGTGATCGTCGAGGTAGGCCCCTGCCAGCACGAGGAGCCCGGAGAGCGAGACGTCCTCACCGAACGAATCCCCGGCGGCCCCGTCGCTGGCCTCCAGCTTGGCCTGCTGGGTCCAGCCGCTCTCGGTCAGCTCGTAGAGGAACACGGCACCGCGGTCGCTGTGGGCTCCCGGGGCGCCGACGGCGATGAACGGCCACTCGATGTCCACGGACCTCCCGAAGGACGAGATGCCGGTGGGATCGTCGGGGACGAGGTGGGCGACCTCCTCGTAGGTGCCATCCACCGGTTCGTAGATGTAGACCGACCCGACACCGTTCCCGTTGAACGTGGGCGCGCCGACCACGATGGTGTCCCCGTCGATGTCGACATCCCAGCCCGCCCACTCGGAGGTGGTCGCGCTCGACGGCGTGAGCCGGGCGATCTGGGGCCACGTCGCACCGTCCAGCTCGAACACGTAGGCGGCCCCATCCTGGCTGGGCTCGTCGGCGTAAGCGCCCACGACCATCCGGTCGAAGCTGATGGCCACGCTCTGCCCGAACCGGTCACCGCTATCGGTGTTGCTGCCGAAGAGCCGGACCGCATCCTCCCAGGAGCTGCCCACGAGCTCGTAGACGTGCACGGTGCCAGCCCCAGAGCCCAGGGTGCCCTCCGTGGGATCTGTCACGGCAGCCCAGCTACCATCCACGGCCACCGCGCTGCCGTAGCTGGCTTCGCCACCGGCCACGGGCGTGAGGAACGCCGGGTTGCTCCAGCTCGAGCCGGTGAAACCGTAAGCTTCAGCCCAGCCGCCGTTGGAGCCCATCCCCACGATGGCGTGCCCGCCGTCGAAGGCCACGGCGGTGCCGAACCTGTCAAGGCTCGCGCCGAAGGAAGAGACCAGCGTGTCCGTATGGCCCCAGACACCACCGGAGCGGGTGAAGACGCGGACCACACCCTGGTCCGAGACCCCACCGGGATCAGAACCTGGGACCCCGACCAGGGCGACCTCCCCCGACAGCGCCGAGCTGACGCCGAAGAAGTCGTCCTCGAAGGGAGCAGGATCGATCAGCCGGGCTTCCTCGACGAAGGTCAAGGCCTGGCTGCTCGATGACACGAGCACGACGGCCACCGGGGCGATGGCAAGGGCCAACGCGAGGACCCCGACTAGCGACCGGGGGATCCTGGCGCATGGTGTTCGTCGTCGTCGCTCACGGACGTCTGTTCCTTCCCACGGTTCGCCTACCAACCTCAGCCACCAACCCTGGGGCATCGTAGCGGTTGGTTTTAGCGTTATCGGCCGTCACCCGACGGGGGGAAGGGGATGGTTCGGGGGGTCCTGACCGCCGGGCTCCTCCTGTACAGCCACGGAGGTCACGGACAACGACCGGACGAGATAGACCCCGACCCAACGGGGCGCCTCGTCTGCGTCGCGTCCCGGTCCACGTCGATCCGACCCAGGCCCGCGGTCTGCAGGCCCCGGGCACCGCGGTCTCGGCGCGGGCTAGCGCCTGCCGACCACGGCGGCGACCATGGCCAGAGCGGTGGCCACGACCGCCCAGCCGACCGCGGGCACCGCGTCGATCCCGGCAGCGGGATCGTCGCTCTGGCTGTCCGGGTGGGGCCCCAGGTCGCCGGGCCCGCCGGTGAAGCCCATCTGGCCCTGGCTGGATGACGCCGAGCCCCCGCTGGAGCCGTCGTCGCTTGCACCAGCCTCCTGGGAGGTCCCGCTGCCCGACTCGTGCTCGACCACGCGCTCCCCGTGGTGCGCGTAGCAGCACCCGCGGTCGGCCGGTTCGCCGGGCGTCAAGCGGAGGGTCAGGTTGGTGGGCTCTTCACCGCTCACGTGGACGTTGGTCAGCTGGGGGAAGTACCCGTCCTGCTGGGCCCGGACACCGTAGGGTCCCTCGGTGACCTCGATCGTGTAGGAGCCGTCCGGGCCCGTGGTGGCCGTCCCGCGCGTGCCGGTGGCCAGGTTGCCCACCTCGACCGTGGCGCCCTCGACCGGTTCCCCGGTGCTGGCGTTGAGCACCCAGCCTTGCAGCGTGTGGTCCGGGGCTGGGTCGTGGGTCAGGGCGACATCGTGGACGATCGTCTCGTCTTGACCGGGCTGGAACGTGGTCACGTTGAGGTGGTACCGGTAGGGGCGCTGGTCGGCCTCACATGAGGACCGTCGGGGCTCCCCGTCGTCCTGGGAGACGGCCTTGCGGGGCTCGTCGTGGGCGTGGCCATCCTGGCACACCCGGTAGCGCTGGTCGGCCTCCACGCGGACGATCTGGTAACCGGGCCGGACGTCCAGCGCGTAGCGTCCCTCCTCGTCGGTCATCGTGCCGTTGCTCATGCCCCAGGCCAGGTTCTCGGCCCGGACCTCGGCGAACGGGACCGGCTCCCCGGTGGTGACGTCGACGACCTGGCCGGAGAGCTCGACGCTCTCCGGCGGCAGGGGCGCAAGAGCGATGTCGACGCGGTGCTGGCCGGGGGACGAGGCATCCACGGTGCGCTCGTCCTCCAGGTGGTCGACAGCCCTGGCGAACACGTGGTACTCGCCCGGGACGACCTCGATCGACCAGGTGCCATCCTCGTCCAAGGGTTGGCTGCCGGTCCGGTCGACCGGGGCGATGTGGGTGATGCGGAGGGTCACCTCGTCGCCCTGCTCGTCCTGGACGGTGCGCTGTCGGCTGTCGCGTTCTGCGTGCACGGTGTCGCTGGCCGGGCGCACGCGCACGAAGCCCTCGTCCAGGGCCTCACCGCTGTCCTGGTCGACCACCTGGCCGTGCAGGACCGCGGGCTCCTGGTCGAACGGTGCGACCTCAAGGGTGAGGCTCAGGTTGTGCTCCAGCTTGAACTCCGCCGAGAGGTCCTTGTAGCCATCCTGGGTCGCGTGCAGGTCCACGTACCCCGGGTAGACCTCTGCCTCCAGGCTCCCATCCGGGCCGGTGGCCAGGTTCTGGTAGGAGCGCTCGGGCGGTGCGCGCTCGTCACGATCTTCGCCGCTGGACCGGTCGGCGGCCTGGTTGTGGAGGGTGACGGTCGCGTTCTCGATGGGCTGGCCGCTCTCCTCGTCGACCAGGGTGAGCTCCAGGGTCAACGGCGCGCCGGATCCTTGCTCGGCTGCCGTGGCCGGTGTGGCTGCCAGGGGGACCAGGGCGGCAAGCAGGACGATCGCGACGGAGGCAAGCGCGGTCGTGGGTGTCGTGGGGGTCGTGCGTGGGCGTGGTTCGGTTGGCATGCTCGACAGCACCATCACGGGTCGGTGTTTATCGGATGCCCTGATGCGTTCGGTCGTGCCCGAACAGGCTGGTAAGCCTGGTTCTTCGGGTTAGGGGCTTGTGGATGCGTTCGCTCGGGGCGGACGGAACCTGTGGCTGCCTGACACCTTGGTGGACGGCCCCGTGACCGGCTACGTGGTCGGTGGGAGAGATCGTGTCGGCCTCCGTGGACCTCGCGCATGGTCGAGGGACCCACCGGCTTGGGGGAGGAACCTGAACGGGGTGTGGTGGTGGCTCTTGACCGCCAGGCGGAGATACCGCAAGGTACCCGCGTGCCCATCCTTGAGCGAGTCGCTGTGGTCCTGCATGGATCCAGGCGCGCTGATCAGCACGTTCGTGTCCGCGACCACCCGGGTCATGCGGTCAGCTCGAACCGGCGTCCCGACGCTCCTCCCTGGCGGCCTGGATCTCGGCCCGGATGTCCTCTTCCGAGAGGTCGAGCGCCTTGGCGTCCACGGCCTCGAAGATCTCCTCCCACGCCTGCTCGGCATCCTGGTCTCGTTCACACATCATCGCTCCTCCCTTTGGGTCTCGCCGGCGCGATCGAGGACGCGTTCGATCAGGCCCTCGTCGATCCAGAAGCCACCCGCATCCCGCAGCTCGTCGAGCGCCTTGGCGAGCGAGGGGATCCGGTCCTCGAGCTTGGCTCGCAGGAGGAGACCGACGATGCCGGTCTTCTCCAGGTCGTACACGTCTGCCACCTGCCGGGCTGCGGCCTCGTCCACGAGGAGGATGTGGTCGGGATGGCTGGTGGCCAGCGCGATGGCCTCTGCCTCCCCGGCACCGAGGTCGCGGTTCAGAAGCATGAGCAGCTCTGCGTTGGTGGGGTCCTCGACCCGGGCCCAACCGTTCTCCCGGGCTGTCTCAAGCTCCTTGGCGCCGGGTTGGCCAGTGCCATCGGTGACGACCTCGCGCCAGACCGCCGGTGGGACGAGCACGGTGTCGAAGAAGGTGGGCAGGAGTGCCAGCTGACCGATCCTAGCCAGGTGGATCAGGGTGGAAGCGTCAGCGATCGCCTTCGGCATAGGCCAGGTCCTCGTCGAGGTCATCCTCTCCGTACTGGCGCCGGATCCGGCGGCGCCCGAGGAGGTCGTCGAACTCGCGGCGCGTGATGCCTGCGAACTCGGCTGCCTTGCCGACCGAGAGCGCGCCTCGTGCGTAGAGGACGATGGCGAGGTCTCGGCGTAGCTCTTCCTCGACCTCGTCGGTGGGGAGCCGGAGCGAGCGGATGACGTCCTCGGGGATGTGGAGATCGATGGCGCCCATAGCGGACCTCGGGGACCTGCTGCGGGTGCTCATAAGGCCTCGTAGCTTTTAATGTCCTGGTTGGTTCCACGCTTCTGGCTCTTGGGGAACCCCTGCTCGGGCATCGCCAGCGCTACCGCGTCCATGGCCGTTCGAGGGCACTCTCCTCTTTAGAGGTTCTCCGGGACCAGCGACCGGTCGGGTCGTGGGTTGCGCAGCCCGCTGGTTCGGGACTGGATGCGTCGGGTCGAGCTGGTGGACGTGGGGACCGGCACCGCGTGGTCGGTGCCGGCCTAGGCGGAGGGTCCGCGGGCTGATCACGTGGCTCGTGGTGGAGGCCACGGTGCCTCCGGTCGAACCCAGGCGTGGTCGACCGACCTACCGGTTCGGGGAGGGACCTGAACGGGGGGAGCCGGGAGGGGAACTATGCCGGGCGACGCGGGCTGGTACCCTGGGACGCGCCTTACCGATAGGATCGCCGCTGCCACGCTGTACATCTGGGTGGTCGCGACCAGCGCGCCACGGATCAGCTCGCGCCAAGCACCTTGAGTTGGCGGCTGGCTGCGTGGATGAGGTAGACCAGGACGACAGCGGCCAGGATCGTGGCCCCGTCGTCCAGCCCAGGCAGCAGGCCCAGGGAGACGATCAGCGTGGTCGCGCAGGCAGGGGAGTGGAGCGTGTCGGTCTGGTGCATCACCAGGGAGGTGAGGACCACGGAGAGCACGCCGCTGAGGGCCAGTCGACCCTGGTCCAGGGTGAACGTGGCCTCGATGCCCTGGATGGAGCCGGACCCTGCTAGCACGTGGTAGCAACCGAGACCGACGAGGATCCCGATCAGGTGGCTGCCGATGAAGCGTCGGGCGTCCACCGCCTCTGACTCGGGGGCCACGGCGACCACTAGCGCCGATGGTCCCAGGCTCGGGAAGATCAGCGGCCGCCCCGTGATCCAGGCCAGCGCGCCCACGACCAGGAGCAAGGCTCCGGCGTACATGCTGGCACGAAAGCCCTGGGCTCGCACGAGGGTCCAACCAGGGAGCCCCTTCTAAGCGTGACGGCCGCGCCCAGCCAGCCAAGCCCAGGCCGGCCTCAACCGGTGCCAGGCGCGGCCATGTCACGCGCCTGGTCCTGGGAGAGCTTCGCGTCCAGGCTCCAGCGACCGGCGCCGCGGGGGAACACGCCGCTGACCAGCCCGAAGAGGGTGACGTGGGCGAGCACGGGATCGTTGGG
>CAZBKU010000144.1:0-7841 GCA_964492585.1 uncultured Thermoplasmatales archaeon
GATCCCCTTCCCGTGGGTCCCGGACGCCGCCTCGGTGGCCCCTAAAGGTTGATGATGCCCCCATGGGCTACCTTGCCACGGGGGTTGTGACATGCCAGGGGGTAGGCAGCGTTCCGGCTGGCCCCAGCGCCAGCACCTGGGACCCTGGGTAGCAGTTGCGCTGCCGGCGGTCCTCTTCCTGGTCCTGTTGGCCCCGGCGGCCGGGATCGAGATCCCCGGCGTCACCGGGGCCCACATCGAGCACGTCGAGGACCTGCCCGACGAGACCTGGGGCGACCGGGACGTGGGGTACGCGGTGACCTGGCTGGGCCCACCCGACCGGCCGCTGGTCACCTACGGTGGCGGCTACGTCCTCTACGAGGAGGTGCCCGGCGGGTACCAGATCGCCGATCTCGACGAGGAGCAGGTGTCCCAGATGGCGGCCGCCTACGGCCCCTTCGACGAACCCTCCTGGTGGACCCAGCACTCGGCCAAGGTCGTCCTCCCGACCCTGCTGGCCGTCTCAGCGGTCCTGGTGGCTTGGGGCATCCGCCGGTCAGGCACGCCCAGCGGTCCCGGGTACCGGCCGATCAGGGTCGTGGACCCAGGCAGCGGCGACCGGGTGGAGCTGACCGCCCGGGAGGACGTGACCATCGCCGAGGTCCGCCACACCGTCCTCGACGCGCTTGGCCAGGAGGCCGACGGCTACCGGCTCCAGTGCCACGGCCGCGCGATCGAGGACGACCGGCGCGTCGGCGAGCTCCCCGACGACCACGGCGTCGACCTGGAGCTGGCCAGGACGATCGAATGACACGGTCGCCCCCGGCCTTGTCTCGGCCCTGGGCCAACATCTGGGCGTCGATGAGCCTCTTCGTCTCTCCGGTAACATCCCGACGCTTAAGCCCCTTGTCGGCGAGTACGGCCTGTGCCGTGGGAGGCGCGAGCGTTGGCAAGGCAAGCCCAGGAGGCCCTTTCTCTGGCCAAGGCCAACCTCCAGGCAGGCCGTCCACAGGTGGCCGCCTACCTGGCCCAGCACGCGGCCAGCAAAGCCATCAGGGCTGCCTGGAAGCAAGAGGAGACAGACGCCGAGGTCGGCCTCCACAAGCTCATCCTGCAGCGCGCCGGCCTGGACAGCCCCCGCTCGGTGATCGACGCCTGTCAGCGGCTTCTGCCCTTCGACCTGACCGCCCCCCTCGACCTCGACGAGGTGGGGCCTGCCGACGACGGCTCGGCCATGGCCGCGCTGCTCGACGCCGAGCTCGTGATCGACTGGTCCAGCGACCGGTTGGCCTCGGGATGACCAAGCGGCCAAGGCCCTCAGGTGCCCGCCGAGCCCGTGGGTCGAGACCGGCGCCAGGCCCCGGGTCGAGCCCCGGGAGGCGCCGACCCACCCCGAGATCCCCCCAGCGGCACGAGAACCTTGAAGTACCCACGACGTCACTGGCCGACCAAGCGGAGGGAGGTCAGGGTTGACCAGCGCTGACGAGGCATCGCGATCACCGGGCGTCGAGGAGAGCTCCTCCCAGCTCGGCCAAGACCTCGCCACGCTCGCCGACCGCGCTCGGACCCGTCCCCTGGCCGTCCTCCTGATCGCCGCCACCGTCGCCCTGGCCCTGTTCGCCTACACGCCGGTGGTCCTCTGGCTGTGGGACTCCTGGCTCTCCAACCCGTACTACAGCCACGGTCTCCTGGTGGTGCCCCTGGCCGGGTACGTGGCCTGGCGCCGCCGCAAGGCCGTGGCCAAGGCGCCCCGTGAGGGCCAGGTCCACGACGTGGACGTGCTCTGGCTCGTGGCCGCCGGCGGCCTGTTCATCGCCGGGCGCTACCTGTCCAGCAACCACGTCCAAGCCTGGAGCCTGCTGCCGCTCTTGGTCGGCGCGCTCTTGCTCAGCCAGGGTCGGGCCCGCACCAAGACCATGGCCTGGCCGCTGGGCATCCTCGTCCTGGTCGTCCCCATCCCCTTCCTCGAAGGGTTCTTCGGACCCCTGCAACTGGTCGCCACGGCCGGCTCGGCCACCCTGGCCAACCTGGCCGGGGTGCACGTGACCTGGGACGCGGTCAGCCTGACCGTCGACGGGATCACCTTCGCCGTGGTCCCCCTCTGCGCCGGCCTGTCCAGCACCATCTCCCTGATCGCCGTGACCGCCGTCGGGTTCCTCTTCTGGCCAGCCAGCCTGCGCATGCGGACGGCCGTGTACGCCCTGGTCGTGCCCGTGGCCCTGGTGGCCAACATGGCCCGGATCTCCTCGACCGTCTACCTGGCCCATCGGGCCGGGGCCGACCGGGCCCTGGCCTTCTTCCACGGCCCCGGTGCGATCGTCCTCTACCTCCTGGCCCTGGCCGGCGTCGGGGGTCTGATCTGGGGCGCCCGCTGGGTCGACGCCAAGCGAGGGGTGCTCGAGGATCTCGGCCAGCAGGGCAAGGGAGGTGCCCTGGCATGAGCTCGCCGAGCACCGGTGCCGGCACCAGCGGTGACCCGGGCGGCGATGGCTGGCTGGGCCGGGGCCGGGTCCCGATCGTCACCGGCCTGGTCCTGCTCTTCCTCGTCGTGGGCCTCCTGGCCAGCAGCCCGGCGGCCTTCGTCGGCCAGGGCGCCACGTTCATCGACACCGAGGCCTGGGCCAAGACCGGCGGCGGCGTGCCCGTGGAGACCCAGGCCTACCTGCGCTCCAGCGAGGACATGAAGGCCTTCCCGGCCAACTTCAGCGGTTGGAACATGACCGCTGACATCAGCGAGGACTGGAGCAACGTCAAGGAGACCTTCAAGGCCGACACCCTGGTCTCCCGGTACTACACCACCGCCGGGCTCTACCAGCCCCTGCACCTGTTCATCATCGACTCCAAGTACACCCGGGTCCTGCACAGCCTCCCGGTCAGCTACGGGCTCCAGGGCTACGAGCCCCAATCCCGGGAGACCATCCTGCTCAACGTCAGCGGGGCCCAGTGGCTCGACGAGGACTCCCCCAACCAGCAGATCCCGGTGGTCGAGATGGTCTTCGCCAAGAAGAACAGCACCTCCGGCGAGACCAACGAGCGCCGCCTGGTCCACTTCTTCTGGGTCAAGCGCGAAGCCTGGGGGGTCACCAACCACATGACCTGGGTCGGCACCAACATGCCGGTCCCCAGGGAAGGCAACCTCACCGGCCACCGAGCCTTGTTGGCCAACTTCACCGCCGATGCCACCAGCCAGATCTTCGTGCCCGACGTCAGCGACGTACCCGACACGGTGGCCCAGGCCCTGATGAACGAGGGCCAGGAGGGCCCCTTGCTGCTCGGCGGGTCGGTGGGGATCCCGTTGGCCCTGATCGGATACGGGCTGTGGATCGGCCGGATCCGGAGGCCCAGGGGTTGACCGGATGACCGACGACGCCGATGCCTTCCGCTGGGCCAGCATGGGCGTCGTCCTGGGGTTGACCCTGGCCGGTGCGGCCCTGGCCTTCCCGATCAGCATCGCCAGCCAGGACCTGGCCACGACCAACGACGGTCCCGCCGGCGCCACGACGCTCTTGGACGTGCTAGAGACCGAGGCGGCCCGCAACGGGGCACCCCCACCACAGCTCTGGCAGGAGGACCTCGAGGACCTCCCGGCGCCCACCGGCCCGGGCCAGGCCTCGCTGTTGATCCTGGCCCCGGAGCAGGGCACCGTCGGCGACGACGAGACCGGCGCCATCGAGACCTTCCTCGACGGCGGCGGCACCGTGCTCCTGGCCGACGACACCGGCGCGGCCAACGGGCTGCTCACCGGCCTTGGCACCCAGACCCGGGTCTCCGGCAGCGAGCTCATCGACCTGGCCTACTCCCGGCAACCCACCTTCCCGGTGCTCTACTCGATCCGGGCCCACCCCATGACCCAGGGCATCGCCACGCTGGTGGCCAACGCAGCCAGCACCGTGGCCGCCGGTCCCAACGCCACGGTCCTGGTGGCCAGCTCCAGCTCGGCCTGGCTCGACATGGATGGCGACGGGTCCCCCAGCCAGGGCGACCGGCGGGGGACCTTCCCGGTCTTGACCCGGGAGCGCGTGGGCGCCGGCGAGCTCTACGTGCTCAGCGATCCCAGCCTGGTCTCCAACGAGATGATCGGCGAGGCCGACACCCGGGTCCTGACCCTCAACATGGGCCAGATCCTCACCGCCGGCGGGGCCACGCTCCACGTCGACGAGTCCCACCGCGACCACCGGCCCTTTGCCCTGCTCGCCGGGGCCATCCCCGGCCTGGACGGCCCCTGGCGCGTGGTCGCCCTGGCCGTGCTGATCAGCATCCCCCTGTCGGCCCTGGGGGGGCTGCGGGCCCTGGAGAACGGCCTGGTGTGGTTGGCCGGCCGGCTGGAACCGGACCAGGACCCTCTCGAAACCGTTTTGGAGGAGCACCCCGACTGGGACGAGCAGACCCTCCGGGACATCCAGGCCTACCTCTTGGAGGCCCAGGCTCCCGCCGACGACGATCCGAGGACAAGATCCCATGGCCGATGACCCACGACGCTCGCCTGCCACCCAGGGCGCCTCCGACATCAGCTTCGACCAGGTCCACCGGACCATCCAGGAGCTCCGGGACCGGGTCGGCCGAAGCGTGGTCGGGTACGACGAGGCCATCGACGACCTCTTGACCGCCTACATGACCGACGGGCACGTGCTCATGGAGGGCGTGCCCGGCCTGGCCAAGACGACCCTAGCCAAGGCCTTCACCGCCGCCCTGGGCCTGGAGTTCCACCGGGTCCAGTTCACCCAGGACGTGCTCCCGGCCGACATCACCGGCCACTTCTTCTTCAACCGGAAGGACAGCAGCTTCGAGTTCCGCCAGGGCCCCATCTTCGCCAACGTGGTCCTGGCCGACGAGATCAACCGGGCCAGCGCCAAGACCCAGTCGGCCCTGCTGGAGGCCATGCAGGAGCGCCAGGTCACCGTGGAAGGCCAGACCTTCGAGCTCCCTTCCCCCTTCTTCGTGATCGCCACCCAGAACCCGGTCGACGTCGAGGGGGTCTACACGCTCCCGCTGGCCCAGCTGGACCGCTTCATGCTCAAGACCACCGTGGACTACCTGCCCCGCGCCGGGGAGCGCAGCGTGCTCGAACGCGAGTTGGCCGGCCAGATCGTCCGCGACCCCGACCCGGCGCCGGACACCCACATCGCCACCGATCTACGCGCGGCCTACGAGATGGTGCACGTCGACGGTACGCTGCTCGATTACGTGCTCGACATCATGGCTCGCACGCGCGAGCACGAGGACCTGCGGCTAGGCGCCAGCACCCGGGCCGCGTTGCACCTGCTCCGCGCCAGCCAGGCCAAGGCCCTCATCGAGGGACGCCAGTACGTGATCCCAGACGACGTCAAGCAGGTGGGTCCCGAGGCCCTGGGCCACCGGCTCACCGTCACGGTCGACGCCGAGCTCGAGCAACGCCACGGTCTCGACGTCCTGGCTGATGTCCTCGACGAGGTGCCCGTGCCCCAGGTCGAACGCCAAGAGGCCCGCTGACCGAGGCTGGATCCCGTGGAGAAAACCCGGCGCGGACGGACGCTGTTGGCCATCGCAGCCGTGCTCTACCTGGCTGCCTACGCCTTCACGACCCTGGTCCCCGCCATCCTGGCCACGTTGCTCATCGGCTACCTCGTCTTCGAACGCCTCCGGTTCCAGCGCCTGGTCGACGAGCTGGCCATCGAGGCCGAGAGCACGGGGCCCGACAGGATGGTCTACCAGGACGACCTCTTCACCATCGAGAGGACCCTCTTCGTCCATCCGCCGGGCCTGCGGGTCCAGGCCGCCGTCCCCGCCACCGACGACCTGGCCGTCGAGCAGGACCGGCTCACCCTGCAGGACACCGGGCCCGACGGCATGCTCTTCGAGCACATCGCCCGGCTGGTTCCGACCCGCCGGGGCCGCCACCGCCAGGAGACCCTGGCGCTCACCCTGAGCGATCCCGACGGTCTCTTCCGCCACCGGGTGGACCTGGTGGCCCCCGTCGAGCTGACCGCGCACGCCCCCCGGTCAGCTTTCGACCAGGGCCGCCAGGCCGAGCGCCTGGAGGCCATCGTGAACCCCCGCCAGCACGAACCGGGGACCTGGAGCGAGGAGATCCTGGCGCTGCGCGAGCACATACCCAGCGACCTGCCGCGCGACATCGACTGGAAGGCAAGCTCGCGGTTCGAGGCGCTGTTGACCCGGACCTCCCTGCGTGAGGTCGACCGCCCCGTGGTCGTGGTGCTCGACGCCAGCCGATCCATGCGGCACAGGACCCGGCGAGGCAGCATGCTCGACCACGCCAGTCAACTGGCCACGGCCCTGGTGGCCGCTGCCCACCACCAGGGGACCCCGGCCGGGCTGGTCGCCCACGACGCCCACCGGGTCCTGGACCACGTGCCCCCCAGCCGGGAGCGCGCCGTCCCTCGCCAGGTCGCCCGGGCCATCGCCGAGCTGCCCGGCCCCATCGACCTGCCGCCGGCGGCCGCTGAGACCCTGCTCGGGACCCCCCAGGACCAGGACGACACCGGAGACCGTCCGAGACGGGACCGGGAGCCAAGCCGCTTCGAGCAGACGGTGGCCCCGTTCCTCGGCGGCGCCGGGACCACCCGGATCCCCCACGGGCTCTCCCAGGCGGTCCGGCAGGCCTCCGGGATGGGCCAACCCCGCACGATCGTCGTCATCACCGACCTCCAGGGCAGCCTGGACGAGGTCACGCTGGCCCTGAAACGCGCCCACGACCACCAGCACCGGGTCCTGGTCGCCAGCACGTTCACCCCCTGGTTCCACCTGCACCCCGACCGGATCACCGCCGAGCTGCTCGAGCAGGTCTACGGTGCCTGGCAACGGCACCGGCGGTTGACCCGCAAGCTCGAGGCCATGGGCGTCGATGTCATCGACATCGCCCCCGAGACCCAGGCCCACCGGTTGCTCCAAGCCATGACCACCGGCGGTCCCCGGAGGACCCGGCCGTGACCCCCGAGCCCTCGCCCACGGACCCCGGTGCCGCCGGCGCCGAGCCAGGGGAACCCTCCACCGCTTCCGGTCCCCAGCTGGCCACCGGGATCCGGAGCGCCATCGGCGTCCTGGCCGCCATCCTGTTCGTCGAGATCCTCGTCTTCACCGACGCCATGGCCGCCTGGGTCCTGGCTACCGCCGGCCTGGCTGTCCTGGCTGGCGCCGCCCTTCGACCCCGGGCCTGGACCGTGCTGACCGGTACCGGCCTGATCGGCCTGGCCACCGCCGGGATCCCCCTGCCCACCTACCTCTCCCTGCAGGCGGTGCTGGTGAGCCTGGCCCTGGGCCTGCCCTACCTGCTCCTGGTCCTCATCGCCGGCCGGTTGGACCCCGAGGCCCCGCCCCGGCCCACCCTGCCCGGCCGGGTGGTGGCCAAGCGCTTTGCCCCGCTGGTCGGGATGATCCTGGTCGTGGCCCTGGTGCCGGGCCTCTTCGCGCCGGTGCGCCAGGCCTGGGCCAGCGACATGGCCGCCCTGCTCGGCGTGTTCCTCTTGTCCGGGACCGTGATCGCCTTCACCGCCCCCTTGTTGGTGGACCGGGACGCCGGACCCGCCCAGGTCGAGGCCAGGACCCTGGAGCGCGGCCGGCGCAAGGCCCAGTTCCCGGTGCTCGAACAGCGCCGCGTCTCCTCCGAGCAGGAGCATGGCTGAACCCGCGCGGCGTCCCGTGCGCCCACCCGGGCACCCCCCGTCTCAACCAGTTGGTTGCATAGGGATTAAAGCATACAAGACCCTCCCAAGGGATGGGAGTAGGAGGTTGAGATGGTGGACCGTCGCATCCTGATGACGTTGAGCCTGATCGGCGTGCTAGCCCAGGCCCCGGTGGCCTCCGCGCGCACCCCCGACAGCATGGACATTTTAAGCGAAAGCCACGCCGCAGACGAACACAAGTAT
>CAZBKU010000145.1:0-7786 GCA_964492585.1 uncultured Thermoplasmatales archaeon
ACCACGATCGACAACGAGTCCCTCTCGGAGCAGGTCATCAACAACGCCACCGGGGAGGAGCACGATCACTACGGTGACCGTCTCTCCACGTCGGGCCAGGACGAGGAGAGGATCGCCGGGATGGTCCGCGAGGCCACCCACTACCGCATCCTCCAGGGCAGCGTCTACCCGACCCCGCTTGCCGATTGCCACGCCATCACCCTGATCACCGCCTACCGGCCCACATCGATCGGCGAAGCCGGGGTCGCCGGTCCCACCGCCGAGGAGCTCTTCCACCCCAACGAGATCCAGACGGCCTTCGAGAACCTCACAGGATCGACCGTCCACGTCGACGCCGACCTGATCGAGCTCCCGGTCGACGACCCGGTCCTGGACGCGCTGTCCCGCGGCGAGTTCGCGACCCTGGAGGCCCAGCGCTTCTGGATCAGCCAGAACTGGGAGGACTACTGGGTCCCCCACGAGGGTTGCGAGCCCTACGTCAGCTTCGTGCTCGAGGGCGACGCGGCCTCGACCGGCAGCGGGATCATCGGCATCGGCACCTACGATGCCTCCAAGAGCTACCGGATCGCCATCTCCTGGGTCAACGACGTGATCCGCTACGGCGTGGTCGACCCGGCCAGCCCGGCCGTCGAGGACGACCCCTCCATGGGCCACTGGAACTGGGTGGACTACCTCCACGCCCACGAGACCGGTCACATCATCGGCCAGCGCCACCCTCACGACGTCAGCCGGGACGAGGGGTCGGGCACCAGCCAAGCCTACGACGACATCTGGTCGGTGATGAGCTACGACACCGACGGCCGGGTCATCGACTTCGGTGTCATCGACCAAGCCAACTGGCAGCGCAACCGGGCCGCCTTCGTCGTCCACGCCGCCCAGGAGGCCGGCCTCACCGACGACCCGGCCTTCCAGCAAGCCAAGGAGCTGATGGCCGAGTACCGGTGGGACCAAGCAGCCGACCTGCTCTGGCCCCTGGTCGATCAGACCCTCCAGGGGGAGGACGGTCCGGCCAGCGCGCCGACCCCCGACCTCTCGGTCGGTCCAGCGCCCAGCCACGACCACGCCGGCCCCTGACCCGACCGTCACGTCCCCGGCCCCAGGTCAGCTTGAAGGCCCTGGGGCGGGGGAACACCACCTTCCCCCCACCTTCATATACCGGGACCTGGCGGATGGGGGGCTACGCTGGAAGCGTGGACCGAGGGTAGACCATGCTGGACCGATTCTTGATCGCGGACGACTCGCCGGCTGTCTGCGAGGTGCTCAGAGAGATCCTCACCATGCGGGGGGTCCGGGAGGAGAACATGCGGTTCGTCGACCGGGGCGACCAGGTCCTGCAGGCCTACGAGGCCATGGAGCCCGATCTGACCTTCCTGGACATCAACATGGAAGGCGCCCAAGGCGACGAGATCGCCAAGGCCCTGCTCCATCAACACCCCAAGGCCCTGATCGTGGGGATCACCGGGTTGATGCCCTCCGACGACCAGGTCCGCAACATGATCTCCTGGGGGGTCTTCGACGTCATCCACAAGCCGATCCGCAAGCGCAAGATCGACGAGCTGGTCAACCTCATCCGCGAGGAGCGCAGCGGCCTTGGCCGTGTGATGTGACAAGGTCCCCGGGTGCCCGGGTCCCTTGTACCCGACGAAGACCCGGGGGCCAAGCCCGTTCCCCGACGGGCTAAACCCCGTCGGTGCGAACCTGGGATGCGGTCACCTGACCGCGGGAGGACAACGGATTGAACGACCGATTCTTGATCGTCGACGACTCCAGAGCCGTCAGAACCCTGCTGAAGAAGATCCTGCTCGACCGCGGCGTCCGGGAGGAGGGGCTCAAACTCGTCAGCCGAGGCGACCAGGCCCTGACGGCCTTCGAAACCTTCCAACCTGGCTTGACGTTCTTGGACATCGACATGCCAGGGATGCACGGGGACGAGGTCGCCCAGGCCATCCTGGCCACCGACCCCAGCGCCTTGGTCGTGGGCGTCACGGGCCTTGAGCCCACCGACGACCGTGTGAGGAACATGATGTCGTGCGGGGTCTTCGATGTGATCCACAAGCCGGTGCGCAAGCGCAAGGTGGACGACCTGTTCAACCTCGTGCGCGAGGAGCGCAGCGGCCTTGACCGTGTGATGTGACACCGGGGTGGGCCAGGGCCTCCCTGGGTGCAGGGGAACAGGGGATCAAGGACGCTCCCGTACCTCCTATCCTCAGAGACCGTTGAACGAGGGCCACCCATCTCGGATGGGGAGGGACCATGCACCGACGCTACCTGATCGTCGACGACTCCAGAGCCGTCCGGGAGGTGCTCCGGCAGATCCTGGAGATGCGGCACGTGCCAGAGGACGCCATGACCTTCGTCACCCGCGGCGACGAGGCCATGGCCGCCTTCGAGGCCACCGATCCCGACATCGTCTTCCTCGACATCAACATGCCTGGGATGCAAGGCGACGAGGTGGCAGAGACCCTGCTCGCCCAAGCACCCAGCGCGACCATCATCGGGGTCACCGGGCTACGCCTGGGGGATGACCAGGCCGTCCGGATGCGGTCGGCCGGCGTGTTCGAGATCCTCTCCAAGCCCTTGCGCAAGGCCGATGTCGACCGGGTGCTCCGCCAGCTCGAACAGGAGCAACCCGGGCGGGACCGGATCATCTGATCGACCTACCCGGGAAGCTCTTCTAGCCATCCCTCGAGCTCGTTGAGCTCCTTGTCCGGGCCCGGGGTCTCCAGGACGGGCAGATCCAGGCGTGTCGGGCTGCCGGGTCCGATGGTGACCGTGTGCTGGACCGGGCGCTCGACGGGCACGATGCCGGTGCCCTCGCAGGTCGACCCGGTGAGGGTGCAGCTGAGATCCCCACCGTAGAGCGTCAGCTCCAGGTGATGCCCGGCCTGGACGACGTGGTCGCGGGGGAAGAAGCTCAAGGTGTAGGTGACCGGCTCACCCACGGGCACGTCCTCGCCGGTCTCCCAGCCGCCGCGGTGGCGAGCGTCCAGGTAGGCTCGGCTGATCTCGTCCCGTTGGCCGGCCTCGTCGACGTCGTACAGGGCCGCGATCCACCGTCCCGTCGGCTGGTCCAGGGTGCCCTCCAGGGTCATGGTCGGTTCACCGGCCAGATGCAGGGGGGCGTCCAGCTCGTCGCCCTGGAAGGTCACCTGCCGGGGCAGGGCTGGGATCGGCGGGCCATCGCGGTCGTCACCGGGCACCTCGAGGTAGGTGACCTCGTCGGTGGCCGAGCCCGTCTGGGCCGGGACCAGGGCCTGGCCGTCGAGCATCCAGGCCTGCTGGACCACGGTCGACGGTGGCCAGTCACTCTCGGTCCGCGCCGTCTCGTCGCTGGTCTGGACGGTGACCGTGGGCTGGTCGGTGACGTTGTTCTCGATGCCCATCAACTCGTGGTCGAACCAGGCGTGCAGCTCGTCGCGCCACTCGTGGTAGAACGGGTGCTCGTGGTACCACTGACCGAACCAGGCCCGCTTCTCGACGTCGGCCGGCAGGGCCTGCCAGAGATCCAGGAAGTGGTCGGTCTTCACGTTCTCATCCAGGAACCCGTGGACCAGGAAGACGCTGGCCTCGATGTTGGCCGCACCGGCGATCAGGTCGCGCTCCTGCCAGTAGGCATCCTTGTCCCCGTCGAGCTCGGCCGCCTGGCTCAGGTGGACCGCGTTGTCCGGGCAGGCGGTCTGGGCTTGGGTGAGCACCCAACCGGGGCTTAGGCTGGCCCCGGTGACCGGCTGGGTCGACGGGCTGGCGTGGACGGCGAAGTACGCCGGCGGCGTGCCCCGGTTGGTCTCGTAGGGGGCCCCGGCCTTGTGCAGGTATCGGTACCAGTCGCTGACCGCCGCGATGGGTACGATCGTGGTCAGGTGCTCGGGGGCTGTGATCGCCGCTGCGATCTGGCTCATGCCCACGTGGCTCTGGCCCAGCATGCCGACCTTGCCGTTGCTCCACGCCTGGCCGGCCAGCTCCTCGACGATGTCGTGACCGTCCTGCTGGTCCAGCTCACCGCCGAAGTCCCAGCACCCGCCCGAGTCCCGGGTGCCGCGCATCTCGCCCAAGGCCACCGCGTAGCCCCGGGGGACGAAGTACTCGATGTACCACGTCGGGAACCCCTCCTGGACCTGTTCATCCTTGCTGTCGCCCAGGAACGACCAGTAGGGGCTGAGGACCAGGATCGTCGGGAACGGCCCCTCGCCCTCGGGCTTGTAGATGTCCACGTGCAGCTCGGTGTCGTCCACCGAGGAGGTCACCTCGAGCGGTGTGCGCACGATGGCGTCGTGGACGACCTGGGACAACCGGTCGGGATCGACGGGACCTGGCGCCTGGGCGTTGGGATCCAGGTCCTGGTCCTCACCGGCCAGGCATCCGGCCAGGGCGGTGGTGGTCAACAGGACGGCGAGCACGAGGGCGGTCGGTCGCATCGCCTGGAAGCTCGGCCCGGGGGTCATAGGTTTTCCTGCTGCACGCCCCCCGGTGACCGGCTACCCGTTGGCACCCGGCCGTTGGATGTGCGCGATGAACGCGTCGGCCTGGCCGTTGCGCGTGTCCACCCACGTGGGGTAGGCCATGCCGTCGCTGTGGGCGATGTCGATGTAGTCGCCCATGAAGATCATCCCGTTCTGGTGGTGGCTGTGCTGCTCGTCGACAGCCACCTCGCTGACCTGAAGGTTGGCCGACCACGTCTGGCCACCGTCCACGCTGTAGGCGTGGTAGAGGTGGAACAGGTGGTTCTTGGGATCGTCGCGTTTGTCGTAGAAGACGATGTCCACGGTCCCATCCGGCCCGACCCCGATGGCCGGCATGAACCGGTCCCTGTCGGCGACCTCCTCCGGCGCGTCGTGGACCGTGGCCGGCGGGCTCCAGGTCTGCCCATGGTCGGTGGAGCGGCTGACCAGGATCTCGCCGTGGCCCTCGCTGTGATCCATCCAGGCCACGTAGATCGTGCCCGCATGGGGCCCGTCGGTCCGGTCGACGGCCAGGCTGGGGAGGGTGAACATGCGGAAGGTCGAGTTGTCCAGGGCCGTCCAACCGAAGGGCCCCTGGGGTGGCGGGTTCTCGTAGGTGCCCACGGCGACCGGATCCTCCCAGGACAGGCCGTCCTCGCTGTGGCTGACCAAGACCTCCTCACCGTCGATGGCGGCCATCCAGGCGTGGCTGTCGGCGTCCCAGTCGACCCACGGCAGGAAGCCCGGCCAGTCGGGGTTGACCGGTTCCCAGTCGGCCCACGTGCGGCCCTTGTCGGTGCTCACCGAGCAGACCATATCGCCTTGCGGGGTGAGCTGTTCGGCCGGCGTACCGCCGCTGTCGACCTCCTCGCTGCGATCCCAGCACAGGAGCACGTCCCCGTTGGGCGCCACGCTCATCCACTGCTTGTCGTGCTCCAGACGCGGGCCGAAGGCGACCTCGCGCACGATGGGCCAGGTGTCGCCGCCGTCCTCGCTGACGAGCACGTACATGCTCGAGCAGGTCCACAACCAGTCGTTGAACCCGCCGTTGGGGTGGATCCCATCGCCGACCTTGGACCCGCTGACGGCATCGCACTGGTAGGGCATGACCGTCCAGTAGGCCATCCCGTCCGGCCCGAAGGCCAGGACCGGGTCGGTGGCGCACCAGAACTTGGAGAACTCCTCGTGGGGCGGGTAGGTGGGCTCCTCCATCCGCCGCCAGTTGGAGCCCGGCAGGTTGCTGTTCTCCCAGGTCAGCCCGCCGTCGTGGGTGGTGTAGATGCCGTCCCATACGCAGTCGCCGGCCTCCTTGGGCGTGTAGTCCTTGCCGCTGACCAGGATGTTACCCGGGTCGGTCGGGTTGACCGCGATGGACAGCTCGTTGGCCTGCCGGGCCTCAGGGTCGACGGTCGCTTCCAGGTTGCAGATCCCCTCGGGGCAGACCAGCTCGGCGGCCGGCGGGCGCTCACCGTCGGCCAGGTCCCCCGGTCCGGTCTCGTCGCCTCCAAGGCAACCGGCCAGCATCATCGGACCGACCAGGAGCAGCACAGCCAAGCCTCGTCGCATGCGGCCAAGGGGGACCAGGAGGAGATAAGCGTTGCTGGACCTCGAAGATTCGTCGTGCGACGTACCTATCCTCGACGACCCCTTCGACGAACGCCCGGAGTTGCTACCTCGACCCTTCACCGGGGCGATGAAAGCCCTTATACCTCTGCTAGGGGTCCCCGGGTTGAGGAGAGACCCATGACAGAGGGACTCGATCGGAGGACGGAGGCGATCATCGGCCTGGTGTTCCTGGGCGGCATGGTCATCAGCTTGATCCTGGCCGTGCAGACCTTCGAGGGCACCCCGACGGTGATCCTGCTGGTGGTCAGCCTCGTGTTCCTGGCGGTCTCGCTCTTCTTCCTCTCGGGGCAGAGGAGCGGCTCGGCCAGCGGTGCCGGGGGCGCCAACGACGACCAGAGCCAGCAACAGTCCGTGGTCCTGGGCAACGGCAGGACCGTCTCGCAGTCTTCAAGCGGTCAAGCCGTCTACACGCCTTGCCCCGAGTGCGGGACCCGGGTGTCCGAGGACGTGACCTTCTGTCCGGACTGCGGCGCCCAGGTGGCCTGAGGGGCAAGGTGGCGCATGTGACCAACGACAACACGCGAAGCGGGATCATCATCACGGGCATCGTGCTCATCGTGGCCTCGGTGATGGTCCCCCTGGTGGTCTGGAGCATCAACAGCGGATCCTGGGAGGGCATCGCCGGCGCCATCGTGTTCACGGTGATCTTCGCGCCGCTGCTGTTCATCGCCGGCCTGATCACCCTGATCGTCGGCATCTCCAAGGGACGGGGCTCGCAGCAGCAACAGCAACAGGTCGTCGTCATGGACCGCCAGGAAGCCCAGGCCCACGGGTTCGTCCAACAAGCCGCCTGCCCCCACTGCGGCGGCAAGCTCGGCGGCCAGGAGAGCTTCTGCATCCACTGCGGCCGGAGGGTCACCCGTGGTTGACGCCGATCGGGACCAGTGGATCAAGGTCGGCCTGGCCCTGATCGGCATCGGCATCGTGCTCAGCCTGCTGGGCGGCATCGCCGAGCTCGGCGAGCTGGGCGGCACCTCGGGCATGTTCATCTTCTTCGGGTTGGTCGTGCTCCTCGTCGGAGCCTGGCGAGGCGGAGGCTCCCAGCAGCAACAGCAACAGCAGCTCGTCGTCGTCCGCGGCGACGGCAACGGTCAGGACGCCCAGACCGAGCAGGCCGCCGTGCGATGCCCGGACTGCAGCGAGCTCAACCCCATGGAGGCCGCCTACTGCGGCAACTGCGGGCACCCGTTGGGCAAGCAGGCCGGCGGGTGACCCCCGCTCCCAGAGGTCATCTCCAGAACGCTTATCTCCCCCTGCCGGGCCTCCCATCCACGCCATGGCCACCCACGCCCAGGATGCCGAGGCCCCAGAGACCCAGGTCGAGGCCCTCCTGGACGCCCAGGATCTGCATCGCAGCTACGGCCACGGCGACCAGACCACCCACGCCCTGCGCGGTGCCAGCGTGCAGGTCCACGCCGGCGAGGTGGTGGCCATCCAGGGACGGTCGGGCAGCGGGAAGACCACCTTCCTGAACCTGGTCAGCGGCATCGACCAGCCCGACCAGGGCACCGTCCGGTTGTTCCAGCGACCGCTTGGAGAGCTCTCCACCGACCAGCGCTTGGCCCTGCGTGCCGACGAGGTCGGCTTCGTCTTCCAGGACCCGGCCCTGGTCCCCGAGCTCAAGCTCTGGGAGAACGTGGCCATGAGCGCCCGGATCGGCGGCAAACGTGCTGCCGAGGCCCGCAAAGCCGCCTTCCACGCCCTGGCCGAGGTCGGGCTCG
>CAZBKU010000146.1:0-7750 GCA_964492585.1 uncultured Thermoplasmatales archaeon
TTGGGGATCTCGTTCTTGCCCCCGCGGCTGTCCTCGCGCATGTTCTCGATGAGCTTCATCGTGAACGGCGTGCCGATGATGGGGCAGTCGTACTTGCGCGCGAGCTTGCGCACGGCACCGATGTGGTCCAGGTGGCCGTGGCCCAGCACGATGGCGACGACCTTGGCGTCGAGGTTGCGCATCACCCGGTCATCGGGGATGGCACCCATGTCCCACAGGTCATCAGGGGAGAGGCTTTCGAAGACCGCGTCCTCGTGGATGAGGATGCGGTCGAGCTTGATGCCCATGTCGAAGATGACAGCTTCGTCACCGACACGGACGACGGTCATGTTGCGGCCGAACTCGTTGTAGCCGCCGATAGGAAGGACTTCGATCTCTGGCATTTTCGGTTCCTCCATCCAGACCCGGTCCTCGGCGTCGGACCACATGGTCCACGCCCCGGTCCGCGTCCAGGGGGTGTTTCTCGTTTAGGACACTCCCCTTTTTAAATCGTGCGGTCCATGGGACGACCACCCACGGCCCTCCTCTGGTGACCCTCCCGGTCCCGAGGGCGGGACTTATTTATACTCACGGGCCGGCTATCCGGTTGAGCTCCCATGCCTGACGAGTCCTTCCCTGGGCAGACGGCCGTCGAGGCCAAATCCAACGAATCCGAGCAGCTGAAGAAACGACTCTCGGACGTCCAAGGGGCGATCCAGGAGATCGAGGAGCAGGTCCGCCGGGATGCTGAGTCCCTGCAGAAGCTCCGCGGTATGCTCGATACCTCCTACCTCGATGAGATCATGGACGTGGTCTCCGAGCTGGAGACGCGCGTCGAAGAGGTCGCCAAGGAAGCCGAGGAGGCCGAGGAGCGCGCCGAGGAGGCCGAGGCCGCCCTGGCCGAAGAGCAGCAGCGCCTTGAGAAGCTCTGGGACGTCTACAAGGTCCAGGAGGAGGAGCTCGAGGAGCTGCGCGCCGAGAACGAGCGTCTGGAGACCCAGGTCGCCGAGAAGGAGGACCGGGTCGACGACCTCGAGGACGAGCTCGAGTCCGAGCAACGTGCGCTTCGCCAGGCACAAGAGGACCTAGGCGACGTCCGCCAAGAGCTAGCCGATGCCGAGGCCCAGGTCGAGGAGCTCCAAGCCTACGAGGAGCTCGACCAGAAGGTCAGCAGCCTCGAGGACGAGCTCGAGGAGGAGCGCGAGCGCCTGGCTAAGCTCTACGCCGTCTACGAGGAGACCCAGGCCGAGCGGGACGACATGGCCGCGCGCATCAAGGCCTGGGATCGTTGGTGGGAGGCCCACAACGAGACCTTCGACGACGTCGGCAAGGCCTTCAACCAGGCGCCAACCCAGGAGTAACGGCGTCGTCCCGGCCACGGGGCGCGGGTCCTACGGGCCCGCGGTCCATACGTACCTTCGGTGAGCGCTAGCTCCCCGTGTCGATCACCCTGGATGGACCGGGCGACGGGGGATCCTGTGGATCCGGGTCGGGCCTCACGCCGTGTCCGGCGACAGGGCGAACTTGCGCGCGCTTTCACGAAGCGCCTCGAGCCCGGGTAGCGGGTCGCCGGTCAGGTAGGTGATCAGGGCGCCGCCGGCCAGGCTGACGTGGCCGAACTCCCCGGGCTCGTAGCCGAAGTGCTCCATGCTGGTCACCGTGTGGCCACCGCCCAGCAAGGTGTAGCCCTGGGTCCTGGCGCAGGCCTCGAGCATCTGCTCGGTGCCCAGGCTGAAGCCCGCCTGCTCGTAGGCCCCCATGGGCCCGTTCACGACGATGCTGTCGGCGCCTCCGATCCGCTCGGCGAAGTCCTCAGCGGTCGCTGGTCCGATGTCCAACAGCTTGCCTTTCGCCGGCAACTCCTCGATGAAGATGTCCTGGCGCTTGCCGCCGTCGGTGTAGGCCACGTCTAGGGGCGTGACGATCTGGGGATCGTAGGTCAGGACCAGGGACTCGGCCAGCGAGAAGAACCCGCTGGCACCCACCCGCTCGAGGACCCGGTCGGTGGCCGCACCAAGGTCGTGGCCGCGGGCCTGGAGGAACAGCTCGCCCATCAGCCCGCCGCAGAGCGCCTGGTCGATCAGACCGCCCTCGAGATGGTGGTGGAGGACCTTGAGGGCGTCCTCGACCTTGGCGCCGCCCAGCACGAGGATCCGCTCCCCCTCGACCTCGCTGGTGGCGTGCTCGATCGCCTCGAGCTCCTCGGTGAGCAGCGGGCCGGCGCCTGCCGGGAGCAGCAGCGGGAAGCCGACGATGGTGGCGTGGCTCCGGTGGCAGGCGGGGAAGGCGTCCAGCACGAACGCCTCGGCTTCGCCGGCCAAGCGTCGCACCCACTGGCGCTCGGCGTGGGTCTCGGCCGGCACGTTCTCGATCTCGCCTTGGGCGCTGCGGACGTTGTCGAGGAGCAGGGCGTCCCCGGGCTGGACCTTCTGCACGGCCGCCAGGGCCTCGTCGTCGTCCACGTGCGGGGTGAAACCGACCTCGCGACCGATCGTCTGACCGATGAGCTCGGCGTGGTGCTCCAGGCCGGTGAAGTCGGCCCGGCCCGGGCGGCCTTGGTGGGCCAGGATGACCACGCCAGCACCACGGTCCAGCAGGGCCTCCACCGTCTCGGCGGCGGCCCTGAGCCGGGGGTTGGGCACCGGCTGGCCATCCTCGATCGGCGAGTTGATGTCCACGCGGACGAGCACGCGGCGGTCTGCCAGCTCGAGCTCGTCAAGGGTGGGGAGGTCGGTCGGGTCGGTGCCGTGGGCAGCGTTGGTCCCGGTGGCAGGGCCGGACATGGGCGGCCATACGGCTGGGCGTGATAAAGGTCCCGCGTGTCGGGGGTTGCCGGGGTCACCACCGCTCGCGGAGGGTGTTGGAGCTGCGGTCGTGCGCCTGGTTGAGGCAGGCGCTGGTCCATGCCAGGGTCCCCGGGGACAGGGTCTGGCAAGGGGAGGCCTGGGCCTGGCCGGTCTCCACGGCGTGCACGGCGGCGTCCTTATCCAGGAAACCCCACCCCTCCAGGGTCGGGGGGACCCAGGGATCGTCGGCGGCGGTCCAGGTGAGGATCTCCTCCAGCCGGTCGGGCGTTGGGGCCTGCCCGCGGGTGTCCAGGTAGGCCTGGAGGACCACAGCGGCGATCCCGGCGGCGTTGGGGGCGGCCAAGGAGGTGCCGGACATCTGGGTGTATCGACCATCGCTGTGGGCTTGGGCCACGCGGACGTCGACACCGGCTTGGATGGCCTCGGGATCCCAGTTGTGCGTCAAGGCCGGGTCGCCATCCTCGTCGGCCGATCCGATCACGAAGGCCAGATGGTTGCCCGACGGTTGGCCGATCGAGCTGGGGTACGGGGCCAACCCGAACCCGCCGACGCCGTTACCGGCCGAGACCGTCACCAAGACCCCGGCGTCCCGGGCCTCGGCCAGGGCCTGTCCCACGTCGAAGAGAAGCTCGGGGGTGGGGATCGCGGTCCCCAGGGAGAGGTTGATGATGTCGGCCTCCTGATCGATGGCCCACCGGATCCCCTCCTCGATATCCGAGGCATAGCATCCGGCCTGGCTGCAGACCTGGCCGGCCAGGAACGGGGTGCACGGTGCCTTGCCCAAGGTCGCACCGACGGCGACGCTGGCCACGGCGGTCCCGTGACCGATCCCGTCACGGGCGGTCTGGTTCTGGCCCGGGGTCAGGTCCTTGTACGCCAGCAGGGGGTGCCGGTCGCAGCCAGCGAACTCGGCATGGTCAGGATCGATGCCCGTATCCAGGAACGCGATGACCACGTCGTCGGTGGCGCTGGACGGGCCGGCGGCCTGGACGGCCAGCGGGAGCACGAGGCCGATCGCCAGGCAGGAGGCCAGGGCCCAAGCGGTCGGTCGGCTGGTCATCGTGCTAGGACCGGCGGGAGGCTGTAAAGCCGTGTGTCTGTCACCGGCCGTGGCAGCCCGCCGTCGGCAAGCCTCCCGGACCGCCAGGAGAGCCTTTATGCAGGGAACCGGGCTTGCTCGACGCGATGGAACGCGTGCTGATCGGCGTGGCCTGGCCGTACGCCAACGGTCCGCTGCACCTGGGACACGTCGCAGGCTCGCTCTTGCCGCCGGACATCTTCGCCCGGTTCCACCGGATGCGTGGCGACGAGGTCCTGATGGTCTCGGGCAGCGACGAGCACGGCACGCCCATCACGGTGACCGCCGAGGAGGAGGGCAAGACGCCCCAGGAGGTCATCGACACCTGGCATGCCCGGCACGTCGAGATCCTCGACGAGATGGGCATCGACTTCGACCTGTTCACCCGGACCAGCACCGAGCACCACGAGCGCTGGGTGCACGAGATCTTCAGAGGCCTGCGGGACGAGGGCTACATCGAGGAGCGGGTGATGACCCAGCCCTACGACCCCAAGGCCCAGCGGTTCCTGCCCGACCGGTACGTCGAGGGGACCTGCCCGCATTGCGGTTACGAGCAAGCCCGCGGCGACCAGTGCGACGACTGCGGCAAGACCCTGGATGCCAACGAACTGGTCGATCCCAAGTCGAAGTTCAACCCGGACATCGACGTGGAGTTCCGCGAGACCACCCACGCCTTCTTCCTGCTCAGCCAGCTCGAGGACCGGCTGGAGACCTGGTTCCAGGAGGACCAGCACCCCTGGCGCGCCAACGTCGAACGGTTCACCCAGAACTGGCTCGATGAGGGCTTGCACGATCGCCCGGTGACCCGGGACATCGAGTGGGGTATCCCATGGATCGACGATGATCCCACCTACGAGGACAAGCGGATCTACGTCTGGTTCGAGGCCTTCTGCGGGTACTTCACCGCCAGCGTGGCCTGGGCCGAGCAGGTCGCAGGCGACCCGGAGGCCTGGAGGCGCTTCTGGGAGCAAGGCTACGACGACGTGCCGACCCGCTCCTACTACTTCCTGGCCAAGGACAACATCCCCTTCCACACGATCCTGTGGCCCGGGATCCTGATGGGGTACAGCGATGCCCGGGAGAGCCAGGGTAAGCCCCGGCTCAACTTGCCCTACGATGTCCCGGCCAACGAGTACCTGAACCTCTCCGGCGAGCAGTTCAGCAAGTCCCGCGGCATCGGTATCTGGGTCCACGACGTCCTGGAGCACTTCCAACCCGACGCGGTCCGCTACTACCTGGCCGTGAACATGCCCGAGACCCGGGACACCGACTGGACCTGGGACGACTTCATCGCCAAGGTCAACGACGAGCTAGTGGCCGCCTACGGCAACTTCGTCCACCGGTCGCTGTCCATGGCCCACAAGTACCTGGGCGAGATCCCGGAGCCCAGTGAGATCACCCAGGCCGAGGAGGATCTCATGGCTGATCTCGACCAGGCCCACCAGAGCGTCACCGATCAGCTCTCGGCCAGCCGGTTCAAGCACCCGCTACGCGAGATCATGGACCTGGCCCGGGCCGGCAACCGGTACGTCAACGACCAGGAGCCCTGGCGCCTGGCCAAGGAGGACGAGGCCCGGTGCGCCACCGTGCTGTACCACTGCCTCAAGCTCTCCCGGGCCCTGGCTATCCTGACCGCCCCCTACCTGCCCCACAGCGCCCAGCGCCTCTGGGAGCTGATCGGCCAGGAGGGCACGGTCCACCAGGCCTCCTGGGACAACGTCGACGCCGAGCTGACCGCCGGCACGCCGTTGCCCGAGCCCGATCCCTTGTTCACCAAGCTGGACCCCGACGAGGTCCACGCGCTGGTCGCAGCCGGCGACGATGAGGCGACCGAGGACTCAGAGACCAGCGACACCGACGAGGAGACAGACACCATGGCAGAGACCATCTCGTTCGACGAGTTCCAGAAGCTCGACCTGCGGATCGGCAAGGTCCTCAGCGTCAAGGATCACGACAACGCCGACAAGCTCTACGTCGTCACCGTCGACCTCGGCGACGAAGAGCGCCAGTTGGTCGCCGGTCTCAAGGAGCACGTCCCCAAGGACGAGCTCGAAGGCCAGACCGTGGTCGTGGTGGCCAACCTGGAGCCGGCCAAGATCCGGGGCGTCGAGAGCCAGGGCATGCTCTTGGCCGCCGACGCCGACGATGTCGTGGCCCCGCTGACCCCCAACCGTGAGGTCCCACTGGGGAGCAAGGTCCGATAGCGGTCCTTCCGGACCACGCGGGCGGCCGACCAGACCGGCCAGGGTGCCGCTGTGCGGGGCGGGACGCGTCTCGTCACATCTAAGGCCCCCCAGGGCGTCGGGAGGCCAGCAAGCGGTAGCTCAGGGGACGGCCAGGTGACCAGGTACTACATCGAGCACGACGGTCGCATCCTGACCATCCAGCGGGACGGCCAGCCCGACCTTCCCACCGAGGACGAGGTCGATGTCCCCTTCGAGACCATCGCCACCCGGCAGATCGCCGGGGCCGAGGTCGTCTTCGGCCAGGCCGAGCTGGACGAGCACCCCTGGGACTGGCCCAGCAAGGACGATCTGGCCTGGGACGAGTCGGCCACCGCCCTGGTCCACGGTGCCATCAACGCCTCGCTGTTCCGACCCGTGGTCGGCGTGATCGTTCGCCACGGGGATCGGGTGCTCCTGGTGGAACCGGCCCGGGGCGTGGCCAAGGGTCACTGGACCCTCCCCGGCGGGTTCCTGCACGCCTTCGAGCAACCGGGCCAGGGGGCCCGGCGCGAGGTCCGCGAGGAGGCCGGCCTGGAGATCACCGACCTGGACCTGGTCGGCACGTTCGTCTACACCCACCCCGGCGTGGCCTACCCGATCCTGGGCCTGGCGTTCACCGCCCAGGCCGCCACCGACGAGATCGAGGTCCGCGAGGAGGAGATCCGGGCGGCCCGCTGGTTCACCGTGGCCAACGCCCGGGATGCCTCCGGCGGCTTCGCGGCCAGCGTGCTCGAACGCCTCGGGAAGGAGGGTCGCCTGTGACCTGGATGGACGACATGGTGCAAGCCAACCAGCTCCAGTGGGACGGCCGGACCGCCTGCCACTTCGAGGCCTACGAGGTCGCCATCCTCGACCCGGCGCGCTCGCGGGCCTGGTGGCTGCGCTACACCGTGGATGCCCCGCTGGACGGCGAGGCCTACAGCACCCTCTGGGGCGCCCACTTCTCCGACCAGCGGCCCGCCGACCGGTTCGCGCTACGCACCGAGTTCCCGGTCAACAGCTTCGCCCAACAGTCCGACGGGTTCCACATCCGCGTCTCCAAGGGCGAGCTGATGGACACCGGGGCCAAAGGGGGCCTTCGCAACCCCAAGGACCCCGGCGAGTCCCTGCGGTGGAACCTCCGGTTCCGCGGCCGGGAGGACCCGATCACCGTCTACCCCAAGAAGCGGATGTACTCGCGGTCCTGGCCCCCGGCACGCGTGTTGGCACCGATGCCCCTTGCCCGGACCAGCGGCATCGTGGAGGTCGGCGATCAGCGCTACCGGGTCGACGACGGTCTGGCCCACCAGTCCCACAGCTGGGGGACCCGCCACTTCGATGCGTGGTCCTGGGGCCTGGCCACCCGGTTCCGCGAGGACCCCGGGGCCTACGTGTACGGCCTCTGGGGTGTGCCCCGGGTCGGCGGCCGGCAACTGACCGCGCTCCACTACCGGCATCCCTCGGGCAAGCACATCAGTTGCGACGAGGTGACCAGCCACAAGGGCGACGGCGAGACCGACCAGCGCCCTGGGGTCTGGACCTTCGAGGCCAAGAGCGGCCGGTACACCCTCTCAGGTCGGTTCTCCGCCAGTCTCCAGAAGAGCGTGGGCGTGACCTTGGACGATCCCGAGGGCACCCAGCGCTACGTCCACCACTGTGGTGTGGCCGACGCGTCCTAGGAG
>CAZBKU010000147.1:0-541 GCA_964492585.1 uncultured Thermoplasmatales archaeon
ACAGAGGGCGGTCATCCGCCGGCTCGCCGCGACGCAATGGATGGACCGGCGTCATCGCGGTGAGTGGTCGGCCGTACTCACGCGCGCTGGCGGCGATACCAGTCGACGGTGTGTTCGAGCCCTTCTCGGATGGTGACCGCCGGCTCGTAGTCCAGCTGGGCGCGAGCCTTCGAAATGTCTGGCCTGCGAGTGCTCGATACCGCCCGGATGGACGTCCTGGAGACCAAGAGCGAGACCTCCCTCGAGCACGAGGACGTCGAGGAGGGTGAGGGCGTGGCAGCCTCCAGCAGCCTGGAGGACAAGGACGTCACCCTCCGGTTCACGTGGCTCGACGAGGCCTCGGTGGATGGCACCGACAAGCCCGTGGGCACCACCCTTCTGGCCGAGGAGCACGAGATGGAACGCGAGGACGGCGAGGTCGAGAACGAGACCAAGCGTTCCTTCGCGCTCTCCTACGCTCGGGGCGAGACGATCGTCCACGACCCCAAGGCCAGCGTCGAGATCGCCTCGACCCAGATGGCCATCTCACCCACCCCGGGCT
>CAZBKU010000147.1:551-7706 GCA_964492585.1 uncultured Thermoplasmatales archaeon
TCCTGGCCGCCATGGGTGCCCTGGGCCTCAGCGCCCTCCTGGCTGTCCGAGGTCGGGGCCGTCGGCGCTGACCGGCGGACGCTTGGTGACCGTGGTCCGGGCGGGATGGCCGCCCGGCCCCCGGTAACCTCATCGGTGCCCGGCCCTTGACCCGCTCCGTGAGCGCGCGCACCGTCGACCTGCAGACCCACTCGACCTACTCCGATGGCACCGACACCCCCCGCCAGATCGTCGAGGCCGCCGCCGAGGCTGGCCTGGCCGCCGTCGCGCTGACCGACCACGACACCGTCGAGGGCCAGCCCGAGATGCTGGCCGCCGGCCAGGAGCTAGGTATCGAGGTCCTGCCAGCGGTGGAGATCAGCGTCCAGACCGCCACCCAAGGCGTCGACATGCTAGGCTACCTCATCGACCACGAGGACCCAGCGCTTCTAGACCTGCTCGATCGGCTCCAGCGCTACCGACAGGAACGGTTGCCCAAGATGCTGGACAAGCTAGAGGACATCGGCGCCCCGGTCACCCAGGAGGCGGTCGAGGCACAGGCCACCGGAGAGGTCGTCGGCCGGCCGCATGTCGCCCAGGCCCTGGTCGAGGCCGGGCACGTGGAGACCACCGACGAGGCCTTCGAGGCCTACATCGGCGACGGTCAGCCGGGCTACGTCGCCAAGGAGCGCGCCACCCCCGAGGAAGCGATCGACGCCATCCACGCCGCCGGAGGCCTGGCGGTCCTGGCTCACCCGTGCTTCGTCCACCCGGCCCATCTCCCCTCGGTCCTGCGGATGTTGGTGGACGAGGGCCTGGATGGGCTCGAGGTCTGGTACAGCGAGCACGACGCCGTGCACGTCCAGCACTTCAGCCAGCTGGCCGACCGGATCGGCCTGGTCAAGACCGGCGGCTCGGACTACCACGGCGAGAACAAGCCCGGCATCGAGATCGGGACGGGGTACGGGGACCTGGAGGTGCCCTACAGCGCGGTCGAGGGGCTCGGGGAGCGCAAAGCGGACCGCGAAGAGATCTCCGGTGCCTGACTTGGAGAGGGGGCCTACGTGTTCTCGGCCATCCACTCGGCGGTGACCTTGACGGCCTCGTCGCTGGTGTAGGCGGGCTCCCAACCCAAGCCCTCGAGGGTGTCGATGCCCAGGCGCATCTTCTTGATGTCGCCCTTCCAGCCCCGGCCGCCTTCGACGCCGCCGGTGTACTCGTAGTCGACACCCTCCAGACCCATGGCGTCACAGACGAGGTCGGCGATCTCGGTGACGCTGGTCCACGACTCGGTGCCGACGTTGATCATCTCGACCCGGTCGCGGTCGTCGTGCTCGTACATGGTCAGCATGCCGTCGAGCATGTCGTCGACGTGGCAGTAGGACTTCTGTTGCTTGCCGTCGCCCAGGATCTCCAGGGTCGTCGGGTCGTCGCGTAGCTTGTGGACGAAGTCGTAGACGACGCCGTGGGTCAGCCGGGGCCCCAGGATGTTGGCGAACCGGTAGCAGATGGCATCGAAGTCGAAGGTGGACGCGTGGCCGCTGACCAGGGCATCGCAAGCCAGCTTGCTGGCGCCGTAGGTCGAGATCGGCTTCATCGGCCCGAAGTCCTCGGGCGTCGGGAAGACATCGGTCTCGCCGTACACCGTGGAGGTGCTGGTGAACAGGAAGGTCTCACACCCGGCCCGGCGGCAGGCCTCCAGGGCGTTCTGGGTGGCCATGACGTTCTGCTCGAAGTGGCGGGTCGGCTCGTCGGCGACGATCCGGACGTCCGGGTCGGCCGCGCAGTGGGCGATCATGTCGCAGCCCCACGCGGCCTCTTCAAGAGCGTCGAGGTCCAGGCAGTCGTCGATGATGACCTCGACGCCCGCCTCGCGAGCGTCGGCGAGGAAGGCCTTCTCTCCGCTGCTCATGTTGTCGAACACCACGACCTCCCACCCATCGTCGACCAAGCGGTCGACGAGGTGGCTGCCGATGAACCCGGCTCCGCCGGTGACGAGTGCCTTGCGAGTCTCAACCACGAGGGGGTCCTCCTACGGACATGGCGCTGAACGCGCGCAGCCCTATAACCGCGATGGTCCACGGCCCGAAGCATGCTACCCCATCACGGGTCAGGCCTCGGCCCTAGCCATCGGCGCAGAGCCAGGAACGCCATCGCCCCGACACCGAGGGCGATCAGGGTCCCCTGGAGGACCACGTCCAGCCCGAAGGCGGTGATCAGGCCCTTGTACGCCTCGGAAGCGTAGGCCAGCGAGAACGCCGCCAACAGCGCCCCGGTCATGATCGCCACCCAGGCCCGTTGGGGTGGCAGCCCGATCATCCGGCCAAGGATGATCCCGACCACCGCTCCGCTCCCCTGGAACGGCACGAAGACGAACAGGGCCAAGCCCAGGAAAGCCGAGCGATCCAGCAAGGGCGTGGCCTTGAGGCGTTCCTCGCCGCGGAGCATCAGGTCCTCGACCGTGTCACCGACCCGGGGTATCCGGGTGACCAGGTCCCAGTTCCATGCCAAGAACCAGGCCACGCTCATGTCGATCCCGGCGATGTAGGTGGCCACCAGCCATGGCGGGTAGCCGGTGCCGACAAGCGCGGGGATGACGGTCTCCTTGCCGGCCGGTGGCACCAGGTAGGTGACGATGCCGCCGACGAAGGTACCGTAGGTCTGCGGGAAGACCAGGAACAACGAGCCAAGAAGCCCCAGGAATGCCGCGATCGGCAGGGTCACCCGGACGAACAGCGTGGCTCGTCGTCCCTCCGGGAAGAGCGGGATGACCTCTTGCAAGGTCTCGGGGCCCTTGGAGGCCTCGGGCTCGTCCACGGCCTCACCGCCGGTCGGCCGGGTCGGCCACGATCATGGCATGGTCCTTGTGGAAGGGATCCAAGCGGCGAGCGTCGACGATGCGGAGACCGTTGTCCTCGAGCTCCTGGATGGCTTCCTCGATCACCTGCTCGGGCGGTTTCTCCACTGCGATGCTGCGGGCCTTGACGGCCAGGAACCCGCGTCGGGCCCCGAAGGCCATCAGGTTGCGCACGAAGATGTCGATCTGATCTCGCTGCGCGACGTCCTGGTACAAGAGGCCCAGCTCAGGCACGACCGGGGCATAGCTGGACGGTCGGCGCGCATCGCCCACGAAGGGCAGGATGTTGTCGCGGTCCTCGGCGACCTTGAGCAGGCCCAGGCTGGCCACGGGGCTCTTCTCGACGGCCAGGATGGTGCCCTGGTCGACCAGGTAGGACATCCACTGGGCGGTCACACCCTGGGCAGCGCCGAGGTAGAGAACGTTCTCGTCGGCGCCGACATCCCAGGCTTGGCCGCCCTTGGTCTGGTAGGCGCCCAGCTTGCCTTCACCCTTCATCAGCGACCCCCCTTCTTGCGGGCCATGGCCTTGCGACGCCCGACCCGGCTGACCTCCTTGGCCCGGGCCTGGACCTGGCCCTTGAGCTCCTCGCCGATGTCCTTGCCGTCGCCGAAGGCGTCGACCCGGGCAGCGATGGTGGCCTTGCCGGCCAGGGCCCGGGAGATCTTGCCCTGGTCGTTGGGGTGGGCCTGGTAGATCAGCGGGTGCTGGTAGATGACCCCGTGCTTGGGCGGGGGCGCACCCTCGGTGAAGTGCCGGAACAGCGCCTTCTCCGCGCCCAGGGTCTGGACCGTGCTGGCCGGGAGCTTGGCCAGCTCCTCCAGACCGCCGGCGTGGTGGATCAACCGGGCGGTGATCGTCGGTCCGACGATCTTGGTCAGGTTGGGGGCCATCTCCTTGGTGATCCCCTCGATGAACGATTCGAGGGGTCGTCGCCCCTCGACCTGGGCCACGATGGCTTGGCACAACGCCTCGATGGCCTGGGCCTCGGTGGCCTCGACCGGAGCGCCCAGGGTATCCTGGACCCCGGCCTCGGCCAGGGCGCTCTCGACGTCGTCGGCGGCCAACAGGGTCCGGGCCAGGTCGGTGTGGTCCTCGCTGGCGTCCACCAGCTCGGGCGCGTGCCGGGTCATCCAGGCCACCAAGCGCTCGCCCAGGAGGTTCTCGACCTCGTGGGACTCGTCCAGGTAGCTGACGGCCTGGACCATGTGCGAGGACCGGTCGGCCAGGCCCTCCCGGATGGTCTCCCGGGAGAGATGCATGAGCGCAGCCTTGAGCACGTCGCGGTCCGGGACGGTGCCGGGCTGACCCAGCATCTCGTGAGGGACCTCGCCCATGGTGGCTTGGTCTAGGGCCAAGAGCCGGCGGGTGTCGACGATGACCTCGTCGTGACCCTCGACCAGGGCCTGCTCCTCGTCGAGCAGCCCACCGTCGCGGATCCGGGCCAGCCGGCCGGCGATGGCCTCGGGCTCCTGGGGGAAACGGACGATGTCCTCGATCTCATCCTCGCCCAGCAGGAAACAGCCGTACCAGGTGGTCGCCAGCGCCGGTGGACCCATCGTACCCTGGCCAACCGGGGGGTCCGGCATAAGGCTTCGTGTGGGGGACCACAGCTTGAAGTACCACACCCCCATCGCCGGGCGAGATGTACCGCCTCCTGCGGGGGCTGATGTTCCGACTGGACCCCGAGCGCGCCCACGAGCTGGCGCTCTCCTACCTCTCCAAGGTCCAGGCCTCCTCCTGGTGGCGCTCGCGCTGGCGGGCCAAGGCCACGCCACCCGATCCCCGCCTGGCGATGTCGGCCTTCGGGGTCAGCTTCCCGGCCCCCTTGGGCATGGCCGCCGGGTTCGACAAGGCCGGGCGGTGCTACAACGCCCTCTTGGCCTTGGGCTTCGGCCACGTCGAGGTCGGCACGGTCACCCCCGAGGCCCAACCCGGCAACCCGAAGCCACGGATCGAACGCTTCCCCGACCATCACGCCCTGGTCAACCGGCTGGGCTTCAACAACCCGGGCGTCGAGGTGGTCCGTGAGCGCCTGGAGGCTCACCCGCCCGAAGGCGTCGTCGGGGCCAACGTCGGCCGCAACAAGACCACGCCGCCCGATGAGGCCCTGGAGGACTACACACGGGCAGCCCAAGCCCTGGCTCCCTGGGCCTCCTACGTCACCGTCAACGTCTCCAGCCCGAACACGCCGGGTCTGCGCAACCTCCAAGCCCCGGGCTCGGTGGCCAACCTGATCACCGAGGTCCTCGAGGCCCTGGACGACGTCGGCTCCCCTCGGCCAGTGATGCTCAAGCTCCACCCCGACGCCCCGATCGACGAGCTGGCCGAGGCCGCCCAGGCCGCCGTCGACGCCGGGGCCGCTGGCATCATCGCGGTGAACACGACCACCGAGCGCCCCGACGTACTGGGCCCGTCCGGGGAGGGCGGGCTCTCCGGGCGCCCGCTCAAGGACCGGGCCACCGAGGTCATCGCCGGGTTGCACCAGGCCCTGGACGGTGAGGTGCCCTTGATCGGGGTCGGTGGGATCGAGACCGGCCAGGACGCCCTGGAGCGCATCCAGGCCGGTGCGACCCTGGTCCAGGCCTACACCGGCTTCATCTACCAAGGCCCCTGGTTCGCCCAGAAGGTCCATCAGGAGATGCTGGCGGGCCTGGAAGAGCTGGGTGTGGACCGGCTAGAGGAGCTGGTCGGGAGCCAGGCCAAGGCCCTTGCTTAGGGGGGCCTGCCCGGACCGAAACGATTAATCCTGGCATCCTGCATGCTCGCCCAGGTGTCCAGGTGGCGGTCGGGTTCGTGTTGATCAGTACGGAGACGGGGATGGAGCACGACGTCTACAACTCGCTCCTGAGCGTGCCCGAGATCGTGGAGCTGCACCCGCTCTTCGGCGAGTTCGACCTTATCGGGAAGATCGAAGCCTCCGACTTCGACACCCTGGGCCACATCATCGTCTCGTCGATCCGGTCGATCGATGGCGTGGACAACACCAAGACCCTGACCGGTACGAGGTTCTAGCATGACCCTAGCCGTCTTCGAGAGCCTGTTGCTCGCATCCTTCGCCGTGTTCACCCTGGCCTCCGGCATCTTCACCGCCTACTTCGGGGCCGGCAAGTCCCGGCGGATCGGGTTCGGGTTGACCATCGTGGGCCTTCTGGCTGGCTTCGTGTTCATCGCCCTGAGCTTCCCGGTCTTCCCCGACCTCCTGCAACAGGCACCCTGGACCGGGCGCGACATCCTGATCGGTCTGTCCGGCGTGGCCGGTGCCGCCGTGGGTGGCCTGCTGAGCTTGCTCCTGTTCCTGGCGTCGATCGTTCGGGCTTGAGCGCGGGACGCCACCACGATGATCGCGCTCAAGCGCCCCGAAGCCCGAGACCATAGAGCGAGGGCTTCGGGTAGCGCTGAGGAACAGCCAGCCCGGCGATGCAAGGGCTGGATGTTCCGAGCCGTGTCGACCGCGACGCACCGCGAAGCGGCCTTCAAGCGCCCCGAACCGGGCGGCCCGGCGTGAGCCCCGGTTCGGGATGCGCCCTCTCCAGGATCGTCACGTGAGGTGGGGCGCACGACCTCGGCTCGAACCACCGACGGTCCAAGGTACCTTTTCAGGTGCCAGGGACGAAACGATGCACGATGGCCATGGGCCAGCCAAGCACCGGGTCAAGCGACCCCCTCCCGCCCGCGGTTCCGCTTCATCGCGCGGCACGTGTCGTCGGCCGCGTTCGAGGAAGCCCAGGCCTACGTGAAGGACAAGCGCATCTTCACGGGTCTCGACGACCAGGCCGCGATCGAGGACCATCTGGCCGAGATCGACCAATCGCTCCGGGAGGACAGCTCGTTGTCCCCGATGGAGCGCCGGGTCCTCTGCGCTGCCGTGGCCGAGGCCATGACCGACCACGACATGGCGGCCGCCTGGCCCGTGGCAGGAGCTGGTCCGGATCGCAGCAGCCGGCCAGGTTGACCCTGAAGACGGCCATCCCACCGGTTTCTGAACGGGTCAGGCCTCCCCTTGCCCGCCGTGGTCCCGATCGTTGAGCCAGGCGTTGACCACGAAGGCCACCAAGAGCACGAGCACCGGCACCGTCTCGAACCAGTGGATCGTGTAGGTCAGATCGGTGGTCTCCTCCACCAGGGCCTTGGTCGTCACCGCGAAGATCGTGACGACGACGAGCCCGGCCAGGAGGCTCAACGCTACCCGGGCAGGCTGGAAGGTCAGGTAGGGGGACCGGGCCATCATGCGACCAGTGGAGGTCGGTCCTCATGAAGCCTGGCTTGGGGCATCCGAGCGGGAGGGAGACCTGGGCCAGCCAGTTGGCCCCGGGACG
>CAZBKU010000148.1:0-7692 GCA_964492585.1 uncultured Thermoplasmatales archaeon
CATTGCGGGCACCCGCTGGGTTCCCGGTAGGTCAGGTGCTCGTTCTGTTCCTCGTACATCGTGTGCCCGCAGGAAAGGCATTCGAAGGCCCCGATCCGCAGGCGGGGTCGGACCTCGCTGGACTTGCGGACCAGGCCTTGGACGGCGACGAAGCGTCCCAGATGCTCGGAGCGAAGGCCCCGGACGGGGATCCGCCAGTGCTCGGGGATAACCTCGAGGCGGACCTTGAGGTCGACGGGTTCCTCGACCGGTGTCTCGAAGGACGAGATCGCTGCATCGGCGGCGTCCAGGCTGGCGACGGGATCCTCTAGGGTGGCCTGGGCCAACTGGTCGTCGTGCTTGTCCAGCTGCCAGTAAGGGATGTAGACGCTGGACTCGTCCGGGTAGGCCAACGCCACAGCTTCGACCTGCTGGCGCTGGTACTTGCGTAGGAACTGTTCCCAAGAGCGTCGGAGGGCCTCGTGGGTGAGCGTGGTCGTGACCTGGACTGGTGTCGACATCGTGGTGCACCCCATCCGTTCCCGGAGGCGGGCCGTGGCAAACCCTTCGGGGTATAACGGCTTTCTCCGGAACCAGTGGTATCCGTCCCCGGGGGGCACTCCCACCCCCCGGTTTCCGGTGGATCCAGGACATCAGTGATCCCCTACCTGGGTTCCTTCTGACCGTTCGGTTCAGCATCGAATCAGGTGGAGATCGGTGGGTCGGCCGACCGATGGTCGTACGGTCACCGTGTCAGCCGAACAGAAGAAGAAAGGGTCGGTGACCGGTCCCTGGCGTCGACGTGGGACCGGTCGAGGCATCTCGGTCAGTCGATCTCGATCAGCTCGACCTCGAAGGTGATGTCCTTACCGGCAAGGGGATGGTTCCCGTCGAGGGTGAGGTTCTCGTCACCGATCTCCTCGACCTGCACCTGGCCCTGTTGGCCGCTGGGATGCTGGACGGTCAGGACGTCGCCGACCTCCGGCTCTAGGTCGTCGGGGAGCTGCTCCTTCTCGACCTCGAAGACGAGGTCGTCGCGGCGGGGGCCGTAGGCCTCATCCTGGGGGATCGTCTCCTTCTTGGTGTCACCGATCTCCATCCCGAGGACGATCTGCTCGAAACCGGGGATCATCTGGCCCTGACCGAGGGTGAACTCCAGCGGGTCGCGATCCCGGGACGAGTCGAAGGTGCTCCCGTCCTCCAGGGTCCCGGTGTAGTGGACCTGGACGGTGTCGCCTTCGCTGGCCGCGTTGGATGTTTCGCTTTCGGAAGAGGGGCTCATGGTCACTGTAGGTTCCCAGGTCATGTGCCTTAAAGGTGTTTGGGCCGCACAAGGCCAGCGCGCGGGTCATCCTACCATGATAGGGCCCCCGGTCTCAGGGTACCAGGAGGACCTTCAGGGCCTCTCGCCGGTCGAACAGCTCGTAAGCATCGACAGCCTCCTCCAGACCCATGCGGTGGCTGACCATCCAACGGGTCTCCAAGCGGCCGGCGGCCTGGAGCTCGAGGACCTCGTCGATCCAGCGGGGCACGTTGGCCAGGGTGGCCCGGAAGCCGACCCCTTTGGTGAAACCCTCAAGCCACGGGTACTCGAACGCGTAAGCGGTGGGCACACCCAGGGCCGAGACGTGGCCACCGGGCCCGACCAGGGAGAAGGCGGTCTCGAGGGCCTGGCCCTCGCCGCCCACGGCTTCGACGACCAGGTCGGCGCCCTGGTCCTCGGTGGCCTCCATGATCCGGGCGATGGGATCGGTCTCCTGCGGGTCCAGACCCGTGTGACCTCGGTCCTCGACGACCTCGACGCGTCGGGGTTCCAGATCGATCCCGAACACGCGGGCTGCCCCGAGGGCCCGGGCGGTCTCCATGGCCAAGAGGCCCACCGGGCCGGCACCGACCACGGCCACGGTGTCCCCGGCACGCAGATGGGGTCGGACGCCGGTGTAGGCGGCGGTCAGGACGTCACCGGCGAAGATCGCCTCGTCGGCGGTGACCCCGTCAGGGAGCTTGCGTAGGGTCAGGTCGGCCCGGGGGACCCGGACGCGCTCGGCTTGGGCACCGCCGAGACCGCCGAAGGCGATGCCGTACCCGAAGATGTGGAGATCCTCGCACCCGTTGTACCGGTGCCGGGTGCAGGCACGGCAGGATCCGCAGGGGCACTGGAAGCTCGCCACGACCCGGTCGCCCTCCTGGACGCGGGCCACGCCGTCGCCGACGGCCTCGACCCGCCCGACGAACTCGTGGCCCATGGTGTCCCCCTCGAGCACGCCACCGATCCCCCCGTGGTAGATGTGGAGATCGCTGCCGCACAGCCCGGCCTGCTCGACCTGGACCAGAGCCTCGTCGGGACCCTGGATCTCGGGCTCGGCGACGTCCTCGACGCTGATCTCATCGGGTCCCTGGTAGACGACGGCTTGCATGGTTCCACCTCAAAGATCCGTCGGGACGTCCTGGGCGCTGGCCACCATCTGCTGGCTGGCCTTCGTGTACGGGATCAGCTTGCGAAGCTTGCCCTTGGTCAGCTTGAGCTTGCCGAACATGAGACCTTTGAGCGGGTCCAGGTTGCCGTCGAGGACCTTGCGCCAGGTGCTCCGGTCGGCCTCGATGACGTAGTCGGCGGCTTCGGTGGCCTCCCCCGCGCTCATGGCGGTGGCCTCCCGGCACTCGCCGTGCCAAAGGTCTAGGAGGACGGCCCGATCCTCGGGGATGCCGTGGTCCGGGGCGGCCCGGAGCTTCAGCGCGATGGGACCTTCCCAGGTGGCCCCGGCCTCGGCGTAGTCGTCGTTGGCGTTGAGGGCTTGCTTGTAGGCCTCAGCCCAGGCCTGGCCGAAGGCGTCCAGCGGCTCCATGGGCCGATGTGACAGGCCCAGGGCCTATACACGTTGTGGACCGCTGGCTGGAGCCCCACGGTGGCCGTCGGCGTGTGCGGCGGTCAGGCAGGCTTGGAGGGTCCAAGGCGTCACTGATGGCGGCTGGCGTGGACCCGGTCGCCATGGCAGGCCCGACCAGCCAGATCGAGACCGGTTCGTCACCGGCCGTCTACCTTCCCACGAGCGCGAGACCGCGTATGCACTGGTCGACCCGGGAGGCCTTCGCGGCCGTGTCCCTCTACCATGGCGTCACGACGTTCCCCCCGGGGACCGGCATGGCTGAGATGATGGGCACGCCCCTGGCCAAGGTCTACGTGCTCGGTACGGTCGAGCTCACCGCCGGCGTGCTGGTCCTCGCCGGCGGGGTCGGACCGGGTTGGCTGACGTGCCTGTCCGTCTCCCTCGTGATCCCCGCCGTGCTCGGCGCCATCGCGATGGTCCACTGGCCCCGGTGGAGCTTCACGCCGGCCGAGGGTTCCACCATGGGTGGCATGAGCCCCAGGTCCTGCTGGCCACCGTGGCGGTCTACCTCGTGGTCTGCGGCAACGACATCTGAGGCCTCGGGTCCACCGAGACACCAGACGGACCGGCCAGTGAGCCCGACGGGGTGCAGAGGCTCCGTGGGCCTCCAACGGCACCTTTATGCGTGGTCCAAGCCCAGCTCCTCCTATGCGGCGACAGGCCCCCCGTCCACCACGGGTCTTGTTGGTCGAGGACAGCGAGGGGGACGTGCGTCTCACGCTCGAGGCCTTCGAGGAGGCCGCAAGCGTCGCTGAGGTGCACGTGGAACGGGATGGTGAGGGTGCCCTCTCCTACCTCGAGGGTCGCACAGACAGCCAGCTCCCGGATCTGATCCTGCTGGATCTGAACCTTCCGGGTCTGCGGGGGACAGAGCTGTTGGCCACGATCAAGGAGGACGCGATCCTGGGCCGGATCCCGGTTGTGATCCTCACCAGCTCCACCCTGGCCTCCGACATGGAGATCACCTACGACCACCTCGTGAACTGTTACATCACGAAACCCGACGATCTTGACGCGTACATGCGGATCGTCCAGACCATCGACGAGTTCTGGCTTCGCGTGGCCCGCCTACCGGCCCCCACCGAACCGACCCCGGTCGGCTGACCACCGACCGGCTGCTTGTTCAGGTCCCAGCATCCCGTCCCTTGAGCTCCCGGAGGATCGGCATCTCCTTGAGGCGTTCCTCCCCGAGCAGCTCCCAGTCGATCCCCGCCGGGCCCGGGGCCGGGTCTTGCACCTCGAAGGTCTCCTCGGGGGTGGCGACGAGCGCGAGCGGGAGGTCGTAGGGGTCCCTGGGGAGCTCCTTGAGGACCTGGATCGGATGGACCGTGCTGGCCACAGGGACCGGGTCGTGGCCCAGCTCGAGCAGGATCGCGTACTCGATGTCCGAGTAGCCTTCGCCCTTCCCGACCCGTTCCCCTCGTCGCGAGACGGCCACGGACCCGGCGACGATCACGTCCATCTGGGGTAAGCGGTCCAGGGGGACCGGTTCTGCGTAGCGGTCCATCTTGGAGAGGGCCGAGGCTTCCTCGAGCTGGTTCCCGGGGATCTCGGACGGATCCAGGCGCTTGAACCCGCCTGTGAGCCGCGGCGTGGGTACGTAAACGTCGGTCCCCTGCCGGAGAAGCAGCTCGCGGACCGGCTTCTGGGGCGCATCGGGGTTAACCTTGGCGTTGTCGGCGTCCTCGACAACGGGATGCTCGACGAGGTGCTCGGCGGCCTCCCGGGCACCTTCGAAGTTCGGGATCCTGCCATGGGGCGGGAAAGGGAACCGGGCGATGCCCTCCTCCTCCAGTTGGTCCCAGATCCGCTCTCGGATGGCCTGCTTCTCTTGATCGTGCGCCACGGGGGGGCAACTTGGGCCCTGTACACAAGGCCCACGGTCGCCAGCACCCCCGAGAGGGCCACCAGGAACCGGTATCGACCCCCCGTCTCCCAAGAAAACCTAAGTAGTGCTATCCTGACTCAGGGTCGATGCGTCAGCTTGGGACCCTGTTGATCACCTTGACCGTGGTGCTTGCACCTGTGGCTTCGGCCCTTCCGACCCCTGGTTTCTTCGGGGAGGAAGCCCGCGAGGTCACCGGCCGCTTGTTCCCGGAAGCGATGGAGACCAACGACTTCGTGAGCTATGGGGAGGCCGTCGAGAACCTCAAGCTCCTGGTCGACGAGAACCCGGGCCTGTTGAGCTACGAGGAGGCCGGCATGTCCCGCGGTTGGGAGAACCTGGTCGGCGGCCACGACCGCTTCGCGGTGCCCGTGGTCACGGTGACCGATAAGAACTCCACGGTCCCCGAGGAGGATAAGATCAACGTCCTCTTCCAGCTCTCCATCCACGGCAACGAGAAGGGTGGACGGGAGGGAGGCGTCCGGGTGATCGAGGACTTCACGCGGGCCTGGAACGAGCAGGAGGACACCGGCGTGGCCACGCCCGAGCGCATGGACATGCTGGCGTACATGAACCTCATCTTCCTCTTCCACAACCCCGACGGCTGGACCCACGAGGAGGCCGAGTACCGCCACAACGACGCCGGGAACGTCGGCTTCGCCGGGGTGGAGACCCAGAACTACGTGCGGACCAACAGCAACGGGACCGACCTCAACCGGCAGGCCCCGACCCAGGGCTGGAGCCGGGGTGAAGGCAGCCACGCCGCGCTCTCCGAACCCTCCACCCGGGCGGTCATCCCCTGGCTCGAGGAGGCGTACACCGACATCCACTTCGCCACGGACATCCACGGCATGCTCTACCCGGCCAACGCGCTGATCAACTCCAGCAAACCGATCCAGTGCTTCCCACCCGACCAGGCCCCGGACAACCCGGTCAGCGATGCCACCGGCGAGGTCTGCATGCGGGAGGGCAACTTCGTGCTCACCATGCTGCCGGCCGCCCAGATGACGGCCAAGGAGATGGAGCAGACCACCCGGTTGGCCGAGATGATCAAGCAGCGGCTGAACTCTGACGACTACTTCACAGAGTGGAACGCCCTACCCGGCGCCGGCGTGTGGGGGGGTGACTTCAACGGCTGGGGCACGGTCTGGGATACGATCGGCTACGTCGACAGCGGGTTCCACAGCGACTGGTTCGCTCAGGATACCGGCCTGGACGCGCCCGGCGTCGACTTCGAGTACTCCTACAACCACATCACGTTCGACAACTACTACCCGGGCCTGGCCCAGCGGATCAACGACTACCACGTCGAGACGACCCGCGTGATCGTGGGTGCCTTCATGGACGTGGCCGCCCAGGAGTTCCAGGTCAGCCTCGACACCGACGGGACGACGACGGCCTGGGTGCCCACCGACCACGTCGCCACCAGCGCCAACAACGGCGAGCTGTCCCGATGGGCCGCCGAGAACCCGGCCGACGACGCCTGGGACTGGGCCCACGGTGGCGCCTACGAGGCCACCCTCAACGACTACTTCGACCACCACCAGAGGGTCCTGAGCGTCGACGGTCAGGCCGACGCCCTGGTCCGCCTGGAACCGGGCGCCCTGGCCAGCGACATGACCGCCGACCGGTTCGACAACGTCGTCGTGCCTGGTTCGGCAGCCGAGCGCATCCTCGACGACGACCAGGCCACCTCGGCGCTCAAGGCCTTCGTCGAGGACGGCGGCAACCTGGTCCTCACCGACCAGGCTCTCCAGCTCCTGGCGCCCCTGGGCGTCGTGGATGAAGGTGCGATCGAGGAGAGGTTCGCTTACGCTGGGTACACCAACTGGGCCGACGAGGACGCTGCCCTGGCCGATGGCGTCAAGGGCCTGGCCCGTCAGCTGTACGAGCCCATGCCCCTAGGGTTCTCGATCGAGAGCGGTGAGGGTCCGACCGACGCTCCCGGCTCGAGCCCGATCTGGACCATCGACCGGAACGCCTTCGAGGACGCCGGCGGCACCACGGTCGGGGTCTACGGTGCCCACACGAACCTGGGCCAAGCCGACGTCGGCGACGGGACCGTGACCGTGATCGGTGCCCTCCTGCCGGATGCCACCGAGGACTACTACCACCCCTACGGGCTGGCCTCCTACGCCACGACCTACACCGGCAACCAGATCTTCCGCAACGCGCTGGGGTGGGACCTGGCCGTCGACCTCAAGCCCCGGGCCACCGAGGACGGGATCGTGCTCCCCAAGGACGAGCAGGATCTCGAGGGGGCTTCGACGGAGACCGGTGGCGAGGATGAGACCAGCGCTGTCCCGTTCCCCGGGTTGGCGCTGATCGTCGCCCTGGGTGCCTGCTTGGCGGTCCTCCAACGCCACGCACGACGCCAGGACCGGTAGATCGACGCGACGTGGGCTCAGGCTCCAGCCTGGCGGTCGGCTGTGGGGAGGGTCACGGTCACGGTGGTGCCCTCCCCCGGCCGGCTGTCGATCTCGATCGAGCCCCCGTTCTTCTCGACGAGCGCTCGGACCATCGTGAGTCCCAACCCCAGCGAACCCTCCTTGGTGGTGTGGAACGGTTCGAGGACCGCTGACCGTTGGTCGGCCGGGATCCCCGGGCCGTCGTCCTCGACGACCAGCTCGGCGCCTGCATCGGTGGGCCGCGCACGGACCTTCAGACGCGCCGGCCCGTCGGCCGCTTCGACAGCGTTGGACAGGAGATGGACCAGGAGATGTTCGATCTCGAACCCGCGGAGGGCGACCGCCGGGCTCGACGCGAGGTGACGTTCCACGATCGCCTCGGGATGGGCGGCCTCGAAGGCATGCAGGCACCGGGCCACGTGCTCGTGGAGAGGGTGAGCGCCGACCTCCTCGACCGACAGATCATCGGAGGCCCCCGGGAGGGACCGGTCCGTCAGCCGGACCAGGGTTTCGGCTCGCCAGAGGCTATCCA
>CAZBKU010000149.1:0-7662 GCA_964492585.1 uncultured Thermoplasmatales archaeon
GAGCTGCTGGACTTCAGCGCGAACACCAACCCGCGGACCCCGAAGGGCGTGGCGCCAACGTGCCGGCGGTCATCGGGGACGTGACCGTGCTGCCCGGCGACTGGATCTACGCCGACCGGGCCGGCGCGGTCGTCATCCCCGAGGGCCACGTCGATGCCGTGCTCGACGAGGCCATCGTCAAGGAGGAGGAAGACCTGGAGAAGATCGCCGCGATCGAAGCCGAGGATCCCGACGAGATCCTGTCCGATGACGCCTAGCGATCCCGGGCGAGCTGGACCCGGCCGTCGGCCAGGCGTTCCAGGGCCCCGGCCTTGAGGCCCCGTTGGACCACGCTGGAGACCCTGTCGCTGATCCGTTGCCCGGTGCGCCGGAAGCCGAGCAGCACGGCCACCTGGCGCTCGATCTCCTCGGGCGGGGTGGCGAACTGGTGGTCCAGCACGAGCTCGACGGCGGCACGGATCTCCACGTCGCAGATCAGCGAGATCTCCGACTCGACCCCGTCCCCCCGGCGCCGCACCGGCACGTCGCGATCGGTGTCGCCCCACAGGAACCCGTCGGTCACCTCGACCTGGCCCAGCTCGACCAACCGGTCGATAGCCTGGTCGACGATGCCCTTGAGGCGTTGGCCGGCCCGGTCGAGGCCCCAGGCGTCCCGGAGCCGGGCGGCGACGACGGCCCGGTGGACCGGTCCCTCGAGCTGGACGATCTGCTCGATGCCCTCGGCCACGTCGGCCACGAACGCCGGGGGACCCTCGGACACGGCGGTCTCGTCGTAGGTGGGTAAGTCGGGGTCGTGGCAGGGCTCGTAGGGCTGACCCAGCTCCTCGAGCTTGGTCAACGCGTGCATCGGCTCTTCCTGGGCCGCCGTGTCGGGAGTCTGGTCGTCGTCGGGTGCCTCAGTGTCGGCGTCGTCCGGGCGCTGGTCCCCGGTGGGATCCCGGCGGCCCTGGGACGAGATCCTCGTCGCTCGGGGGGCGGCCTCGGCGGCCTCGACGGTCTCCACCAAGCGGCGTTGGGCGGTGGCCGGGCTTCGGTACCAGTCGGCCGACCAGACCCGGTGGAGGTTCCAGCCCCGCTCCTCGAGGACCTGGCGCCGCAACCGGTCGCGTTCCCGGGCCACCTGGGCCTCGTGGTAGCCGGGACCGTCGAGCTCGATGCCGATCAGGTAACGCCCCGGGTCCTCGGGGTCGACCACGGCCAGGTCCAACCGGAACCCGCCGGTGCCCACCTCGGTGTGCACCTCGTAGCCGGACTCCCGCAGCGTGTCGTGGACGGCGGCCGGGAAGGCTGCCTCGGGTCGGCCGGTCCGGTCGGCCAGCTCCCGGTCGCCCTGCTCGGCGGCGTGCTCCAGGAACGCCTCGAGGGCGCGGACGCCCCGGGGGGCATCGGGCCCCAGCTCCAGGTCATCGGCGGTCACGTTGGAGAAGACGACGCACCGGTTGCGGGCCCGGGTCATGAGCACGTTGAGCCGGCGCCACCCGCCGTCGTGGTTGACCGGCCCGAAGTTCGTGGTGAACCGGTCCTCGTGGTCGTACCCGTACCCCACGCTGACGAAGATGACGTCCCGTTCGTCGCCCTGGATCGTCTCCAGGTTCTTGACCATGAAGTGCTCGTGGCCATGGGGCGACCGGCTCTCGTCCTCGGCGAAGAAGGGATCCATCTCCGGGTTCTGGCGCCGGGTGATCTCGATCTCCTCCCGGATGGCCTCCTCCTGGGCTGCGCTGAACGTCCCGATGCCCAGGCTCTGGTCGGGATGCTGGCGGAAATGCTCGAGGGCGGCCTCGGCGATGGCCCTGGCTTCTCCCCGGTTCATCCGGCTGCCGCCCCGGTCGTAGACCGTGTCCGGTAGGTGGACCAGTTCCAGGCCCAGGCGGGGATCGCTCTGGTAGGGCGACGGGTAGACGACCAACCGGCCGTCGTAGAAGGCCTGGTTGCTGACCGTGATCAGCGAAGCGTGCCGGCTGCGGTAGTGCCAGCGCAGCATGCGCTTGGGCAACGCGCCCTCGCATGCATCCAGGATGCTTGGCAGGTCGACCACCGAGCCGAGGCTGACCTCGTCATCGCGCTCGAGGAACGTGTCGAAGAAGGAGGTCGGTGGCAGCTGTTTGGCATCGCCCATGACGACGACCTGGCTGCCCCTGAGGATGGCGCCCAGGGCGTCCTGGGGCCGGATCTGGCTGGCTTCGTCGAAGATGACCACATCGAAGCTGACCTTGTGCGGGTCCAGGTACTTGGCCACCGACAGGGGGCTCATCATGAAGCAGGGCTTGAGCTCCTGGATCATGGCACCGGCCTCGATCATCAGCTTGCGGATCGACAGGTGGCGACGCTCCTTGCGGAACTCCCGGACCAGGATCCCGGCCTCCGAGGAGCCAGAGGCGCCGTCGACCAACCGGGGCCGGGTCTCCCACAGGTGGGCGGCCACGCGCTGGCGGTTGAGCTCCAGGGCTCGGCGGTCCAGTTCGGCGAAGTCCCGGATCTTCTTCTCGTGCAGGTCCCCGGCGAACCCGGTCAGGGCCTCGCGCCGGTCGAAGACCACCTGGAGGAGGGTGTCGGCCAGGTTGCCGTCCAGCACGGCCAGGGCATGCTCGGGCTCCACCGTGGCATCGTGCAGGGCGCGGGCCACGGGTGCCAGGGGGGTCTCGGTGGCTCGGTCCAGGGTCCCGACGTAGGTCGCCCAGTCGTCCAACCGGTCCATGGTGTCGTACCAGCCCTCGAGCAGCTGTCCGTGGTCGGTCAGGCTGGCTTGGTCGGCAGGATGGTCCAGCACGAGGAGGGGGTCGGCGGCGACCAGGTCGAAGAGATCGGTCCGGGCCGTCTGGAACCCGGCCAGGGCCTCCCGGGTGGCCTCGATGGCGTCCTCGATGGGTCCAGCCTGGACACCGTCGGCCACAAGCTTGGCCGTGGCCTGGGTCAAGGGGCCCTCCCGTAGGGCCTTGCGCAGGGGCACCAGCCACCGGGCCAGGCCTCGGAGCTTGGCCGGGTCGGTCTCGACCCCGTCCCATCGCTGGCCGAAGAGGGCCTCTCCGCGGTCGGCCTGGTCCTCGATCTCGGCGGTCAGCTCCTGGAGCTTGCGGAGGTCGGCCAGGTCCTCCAAGAGCGTCTCGGGGGCTCGGGGCGGGGAGCTCTGGTAGAGATCGTGGACCCGGGCGCGAGCCCGCCAGTAGCTGGGCCTCAGCCAACGGAGGGGGTGGGTCTGGGCGTCCCGGTAGCGTTCCCGGAGCTTGGCGGCGTCGACGGTAAGCGCTCGGTCCCGGAACCGGTGCTCTAGCGCGTCCTGGAGGTCGTGGTGGGCCTCTAGGGTGTCGACCAGGGGCTTGACGTCGTCCTTGGGGGTGTCCCAGGCTGGGTGCAGGACAACCTCGAGATCGATCTCCGGTGCCTGGGCCACGAGCTCGGCGGCCGAGAGCGCATCCTCGATGGCCGTCGGGCTGGCTGGGGGGTCCAGCCGGCAGCGATCCACGAGCCTCTGGCGCTCCTCCCGGAGGCGCTCCAGGGCCTGGTCGGTGGCCCTGGTGCCTTCCCGCACCCGCCGCAGCTTGCGTGGCAGGATCGCCCCGGGCCGGGTCCCCTGCCAGGGGTGCTCGGTCGGGGGCCAGATGGGTCCCGCGGCTTCGATCAGCTCCTCGATGGCTGCCCGGGCCGTGGCCAGCTCGTCGGCGCTGGCGTCCTCGATCCCGTCCAGGTCGACAAGGGGCAGCTCGAGCCCGGCGTCGTCCATGTGGCGCCGCGAGGCTTCCTTCATGGAGATCAGCTCGTAGGGGGCCAGCCCGGTCTGGCCGACCGGCGTCTGCAAGGCCCGGGCATACGCGTTGAGGGCGTCCTGGTGACGGTCGAGCTCCCGGTAGGTGTCCTCAGGGGGGCCTGCGCTCAGGGGTTCGCGCAAGGCCACGCGTTCCAGTTCCCTCAGGAACCCGGCCTTGTTGGCCTTGTGGCTGTGGACCTCCAGGCAGAAATCATCCAAGCCGACGGCGGATAGCTTGCCGTGGACGACCTCCAGGGCCGCCAGCTTCTCGCTGACGAACAGGACCGTCTTGTCCTGTGCCATCCGCTCGGCGATGAGGTTCACGATGGTCTGTGACTTGCCGGTGCCTGGCGGGCCCTCCACGACCAGGTTGCGCCCGGCCTTGACGTCCTCGATGACCGCCATCTGGGAGGGGTCTGCGTCGAGGACGTGGTTGGTGTCGGTGGCCGACAGGCGCTGGTCGACCTCGTCCTCGGGGAACCCCTGGCCGGGGTCCGGGGCCTGGCTCGGGTCCAGGATGGCGCGGACCAGCGGGTGCTGCCAGGGGGGCTGGTCCTCGGGCCACTCGGCCGGGTCCAGGTCCTTGTACATCGAGAGGTTGGTGAACTTGAAGAAGCCCAGCTCGATCCGCGGGACAACCTCCCATCCGTCGATGCCGGCCACGGCATCGTCGACGGCCTGGAGGTAGGCGTAGAGCCCGCCCTTGTCCTCGGGCATCTCGAGCTCGGGCAGATCGACACCGTGCTCCTGGAGCTTGAGCTGCAGGGAGAGGTTGGTGTCCAGGTCCTGGCCGGTCCAGGCCACCTTGAACGCGCTCTTGGCCTTCTCCCGTTCGACCTGGACGGGGATCAGGACCAGTGGGGCTAGCCGGGCCTCATCGCGACCCTCCGGGATCCAGGAGAGGAACCCGACGGCTAGGTGGAGCGCGTTGTACCCCGCGTCCTCGATCAAGGTGCGGGCCTTGTTGTCGATGTGGAACAGGCGCTTCTGGAGATCGCGCTCCGTGTGGGTCGTGGCCAGGAACCGGTCGGTGTGTTTGTCGGCCAGGTCGACGCCCGGTGGAGGCAGCTGCCAGAGGAGATGGGAGGCCTCCTGGCTCCGTCCCTCGATGGACGTGTCGGCCTTGTCCTCCTGATCCTGCTTGGCCAGGAATTCCATGCGGCGGTTCTGGATCACCAGCCGATGGAACACCTCCCGGGGGATCTCGTCGGTGATCGAGACGGTGCTCCGGCTGTAGGCGCTGTAGCTCAACAGGGGGTTGCGGAGGGTCAGATCCAGGAGCTCCTCGCGGACCTGCTCCAGTTCGGTTCGGACATCGGCCATGGTCGTGCCCGTGGTGCGTCCAGGCGGTATATGCGTATAGGGGTTGGCCGGTCGAAACGTCCGGAGAGAGCGTGCGGGGGACAAGGGAACACCCTGTCCAGGTGAAGCCCCGGGCTTGTCTGACGGTGAGGGGTCGGGCGAGACCTCGGTCGCCGGTCGAGGCGTCAGCCGGACGCTGGCGAGCTCGCTCGGTGAGGCTCGTGCCGATGGACGCTGGGTCCTGCTGGCCTCCGGGGTCACGGTCTCAAGCACCAGGCGCAGGCCGATGGCGCGCCGCGGTGGAGGTTGGCCGCCGTCCGCCCTCCGGGGGTCAGCCGGCCAACCGGCTGGTTCGCACGGACGCTCCCGCTGGCTGGTGTGGTGATGCAGCGCGAACGTCCATGCGCGACGCTATCGGAGATGTCGTCTGGAAGGATGGGCCCGACCTGATTCGAACAGGTGATCTTCGCCATGTGAAGGCGACGTCATAACCAACTAGACCACGGGCCCAGCAGCCCGGCGAATCGGGTGGGTGTATTTAGACGCTGCGCTTGGGAGGGTCATGCGAGCTTCGAGCGCTCGGAGGAAAGGGCCCTAAAGGAAGGTCCCATACGGCCCCTCGTGGACGTCCCTGGCCCCGTGCGCATCCTGGCCTTGGCCCTGGCGGCCTTCCTGACCTTGGTCCACGGGTCCGGGGCCGCCGAGGCCGCTGGGCAACCCTTGGTCCTCGCCGCCCACCTGGCCATCCTGGCCCTCTTCCTACCTCTGTTGATCTGGATCGTGGCTACACCGGGCCGAGCCGGGACCTGGTTGGACGACAGGTTGGGGGTGGACCTCCGGGAAGCCGGCGACGTCGTCGGCGCGCTGATCCACCTGGCGTTCGTCTACCTCGTCTTCGGCCTGACGGTGCTCTCCACGGCCCAGGCAGCCTCGGCGTTCCTGGCCACTGGCCAGCATCCCGTCCAGGGTGACGGCCTCGAGGCCCAGGGGATCATCCGGGGCCTGGTCCTCAACCTGCTGCTGTTCGTCGTCGCCGCCTTGACCTGGCTCGGGTTGGTGGAGGACCGCTCGATCGGCCAGTCCCTCGAGGACCTGGGCTTGCGACTCAAGGATCTGCCGGCCGGGATCGTGTGGGGGGGCGTCACGACGCTGGGCATCCTTGCCAGCCTCGTCGCCCTCGGATGGGGCTTGCAGGCCGCCGGCTATGCACCCCAGAACCCCCAGGCCGACGCGATCGCCAAGGCCCTGACCCCGGCCCTGGCGATCCTGGTGGCCACGCTGGCCGGTGTCGGCGAGGAGCTCTACTTCCGGGGCTTCCTGCTCCCACGGACCAACAACCTGACCCAGGCGGGCCTGTTCGGGATCATCCACGCCACCTACCTGACCCCCTTCCAGGTCATCCTACCGTTCCTGCTGGGCCTCTTGTTCGGCTGGGTGCGCCGGGAGACCAGCCTCTGGTCGGTCATCGTCGCCCATTCGGCCTTCAACGCGGTCATGCTCCTGTTGAGCATCTACGCAGACGAGACCGAGCTGGCGCTCTCGCTGATCCTCGGGTAAGAAGGAGAAGAGAGAGGGCCTACAGGCCCCCGGGGTCACACCGTCAGGACGGCGGGAGCGTCGTGACGGTGCGGCGAGCCACGTTGTCCTGGAGGTCCACGGCCGTCACGTGGATCGTCTCATCGTCGTCGAAGGGGGTCTCGCTGACGCAGTGCTCGGGCCCCCAGCCCTGGGAATCGACGGTGGTCAAGGGGGCCGAGTCGACGTCCCGCGGGTGGGCCTCATCCATGCTACGCGTCTTATCGAGGTTGTCGGTCCCGTAATCGACCGACTTCAGAGGTTCCCCGAACGAGAACACGACCCCGTCAGGGCAGAAGGCGGTCTCGGGACCGTCCCCATCTGGGTCCTCGGTGTACTCGGGGCCGGGCTCGTGGATGGGCACGCTGGCGTTGGTGGGTCGCGCGTTCTTGACCGTCGGGTAGGGCGGGGTGACGTCGTGGTAGTTGCAGCCTGCGGTGCCCGTCCCCGTCTCGTCGGCGCAGTCCTGCGGTGTGCCGCCGGGCCGCCAGTTGAGCTCGTTCTGGTAGTTGTTCACGTTGGAGTAGACGAACCCGGTGACGACGTTGTTCCCGTCGGCATCCAGGCCTCTCAGGATCGCGCCGTAGGCCATGTCGGGGACCAGCAGCGTGTTGACCGGGATCTCCCAGCCGTCGCTGCCGTCGTAGTCGCCTCGGTAGAACTCGTAGTAGGCGCCGCTCAGCGGGAACTGGCCCTGGCACAGGACGCTGCTGGCCGGCCAGGGGAAGGAATGCAGGAAGCCGAAGTGAAGCTCCTGCACCTCGCCGGCGTCGGGACCCAGGACCTCGAAGGGCACGAAGAAGCTGCCCGTGGCTTCGAAGATGCCGTTCTCGAGATCGCTGTGGTAGTAGGGGAACTCGGTCCACAGCTCGGCGTCGAACTCTTCGCCGGTCTCCGTGTCGATGCCGTTGCACTGGAAGCCGGTCAAGATGTGGGTCTCGGTGCCGTGGCCCGCACCCTCGTCGACCTCAGGTGTGCTGGGATCGTCGCCGTGGACCGGGCTAGCTGGCGGCGACCCGCCCATCCGCTCCGCCGGGAGG
>CAZBKU010000150.1:0-458 GCA_964492585.1 uncultured Thermoplasmatales archaeon
CTCCTTCACGTAGATCTCACCTGAGCTGGCGGAAGCATCGCCGGAGAGACATCCAGCCAGGCCCGTCCCCACGAGGAGGACGGCGGCTAACACGGTCGGCAGACGGGTGGTCGGGCTTGGAAGGTTCATCGTATCCTCACCCTCCATGACGACCCGGACCCCTTGATAGGGGTTCTTGGGCGGTCGTCGAAAGCGTTTGGACAACCGTCGAAGACGAGGCCCTGTAGGACCACGTGGACGGCCCGTGCGGGGTCACCAGGCTGCCAGCAACGCTCCGATCCCGGCCAGGGCCACCAGGTTGTAGCCCAGGCTGATCAGGTAGACCGTGGAGTCACGCTCCTCGAAGCTGATCTCCTGGAGGCCCACGGTGCCCACGAAGCCCAGGGCGACCAGGGCGCCCAGGAAAGCGCCTGCCGCCCAGTCGACGGTCTGGGTCCAGGTCACCAGGAAGGCCAGGG
>CAZBKU010000150.1:468-7639 GCA_964492585.1 uncultured Thermoplasmatales archaeon
TGATCCCAGGGCGGTGACCAGGTAGGCCGGTCCCATGCCCTCGGTGTCGATCTCCTCGGGGCCTGCATACCCCATGCCCTCGATCCAGAGCCGACCGAACAGCGGCCCGTACCAGAGCGCCCCGAGGGCCTGGTAGAGGATCACGCCGACGACGACCGCCAGCCAGTTGATATCCGCCAACGCCATGGAGCTGCCTTGGCCTGATTGGGCTTGGACCTATCGGTTCGCGGTCAGCTCGACAGCGCGCTGGGCCCGCCGGTGATCTCCCCGTCTGGCAGGCTGACCTCGACGACCTGATAGGCCACGCCCTCGATGGCGGCGGCCCCGGGTCCCCCGGCCTCGTACTCGACCTCCCAGTCCCCCACCGGCTCGTCGTGGGTGTTGATGGCCAGCCGCAGGTTATCCTGGGGCCCGGCGGCGAACGTCTCCTCGTAGGTCGCACCGTCGGGCGCCGTCGCGGACACGCGGTAGACGCCCGGCGGCCCCTCAGCGAGCACGTTGCCCAGCAAGAGGGCGAAGCTGGCACGGTCGTAGTCCCCCTCGACGGTGATGGTCTCGGTGGGCGGAGCCGGCTGGAGGCCTAGGTCTGCGGCCCCGGCCAGGCGTCCGTGGAGGAAGACCAGGTCGTGCTCCCAGGGGACCTCGACGGTGCCCTCGTAGCCGAACCCGTGGTCGACGACCTCCAGGGTGCCGTAGCCCGGGATCTCGACCAGGTTCGGGATGCCCACGACCGGATCGTAGGTGAGGTTGATGCTCGTGTTCTGGCCGACCATCTCGACCCTGGCTTGTCCGTCGGTGACCTCGGCCACCTCGGCGTCGACCTCGCCGGTGTACCACTCGGTGGTCCAGGTCTTGCCCTCGGACAGCGGGAAGCTGACCTGCTCGAAGAGGACATCGTGGGCCTCGTAGCCCAAGGTGTCGGCGGTGACAGGACCGATGCCTGGAAGGTGCAGGATCAAGAGGCCGTGGGCGAAGCTGTCGGCGGGCATCCCGATCAGGTAGCGCCCATCCTGGAGCCCGGCGACGACCACGCGCCCCTCGTAGGTCTGGCCGGTCAGCTCGCTATCGACCCGGACGTCCCACCACTCGCCCAAACGGAGCGTGGGAGGCGCCTGCAGGCCCCTATCGGCCAGCTCGGCCTGGCTCGGGGTGCCGGTGGGTAGCTCGTCGGGGGTGTCGCCTGTCTGGTCCTCCAGCTGGCTTCCCAGGCAGCCGGCGGCCACCAGGGACAAGCTCAAGAGCGTGATGACCCAGCCTCGCATCGGCCTGCCAGGGGACCAACGGTAGAAAGCTTTGGCCGGGCTCACCAAGCGGCCAAGGGCGGTAGGCTGGCCAGGAAGGCCTCGGGATCGGCCTGGGTCTCGAACCCGAACCGGGTCCCTTCGTCGTAGACCAGGTTGAACTCGGCGTAGTAGCCCCGGTGCTCGAGCTGGCGCTGGCGGTCCCCCTCGTCGAAGGCTTGGTCCTTGCGCCGGTCCAGGATCGGCAGGTAGGCGTCCAGGAAGACCTCTCCGATGTCCTCGATGAAAGCCAGATCGGCCTCGGGGTCTTGGCTGGCCAAGCGGTCGAAGAAGATCCCACCCACGCCCCGGTTGCGGTCCCGGTGGGGGATCTCGAAGTAGTCCCTGCAGGCCTCGGCGTAGGCCTCGTACGGGTGACCGTGGGCCTGGCAGACCTCCTCGAGGACGGCGTGGAAGGTCTCGGTGTCCTCGTCGTACGGGAACCCCATCGGGTTGAGGTCCACCACACCCCCGAACCAGCCGCCGTCGTCCTGCTCGAACCGTCGAAGGTTCATGTGGACCGAGGGGGCGTGCGGGTTGGCCGGGTGGACGATCAAGCTGACACCGCCACCCTGGAAGGGCTGACCGGTCAGCGGGCTCTCCTGACCCCAGACGTGGCTGTGGCCGATGGCCGCGCGCTCCAGGACCCGTCCTCTGAGCTGCATGCTGGTCCCCCCACCGCCCTCCTCGTGCTGCCAGGTGTGCGGCGAGAAGGTCGCTTCGGGTTCGCGAGCCTCCAGGGCGGTCACGTAGCTGGCCTGCAGCTCCTCGGCCAGGTCGATGAACCGGTCGAAGAGGGTCACGCGCCGGCCTCCCAGGTCTTCACGGTGTCGACCATGGCGGCCACGCTGTCCACCCGGGCCTCGGGCCGGATGCCGTGGCCCAGGTTGAACACGTAGCCCTCCAGACCCCGGGCGTCCTCGAGCACCTGGCGCGTGTGCGCCCGGGCGACCGCCGGTGCCGCGAAAAGCACGGTCGGGTCCAGGTTCCCCTGGAGGGCCACCGGGCCCAGGGCCTCTTGGGCCTGGCCAAGGGTCACCCGCCAGTCGACGCTGATGGCCTCGCAGGCCAGGTCCCGCCAGGCCGGCATCAGGTGGGCGGTGCCCAGGGCGAAGTGGATCCGGGGGCATCCCAGGGTCCCCAGGCCCTCCAGGAGCTTGCGGGTCGACGGCAACACGCGCTCGGTGTAGGCCTGCAGGGAGAGCTGGTCGGCGTGGGAGTCGAAGATCTGGACCGCGTCGGCCCCCGCGCGGACCTGGGCGGACAGCTGGGCCTCGACCACCCGAGACAGCTTGGTCAACAACCGGTCGAAGGCCTCGGGATGGTCGAGCATGAAGGCTCGAAGGTGGGTGTAGCGCCGGGTCGAGCCCCCCTCGATCAGGTAGCTGGCCAGGGTGAACGGGGCCCCGGCGAACCCCAGGACCCCGTGCCCGGGGAGGGCCTCCCGGACGGCCTCGATGGCCTGGCCCAGGCCAGGGTAGGCCTCCGACGGTCGGGGGACCTGGAGGTCGTCGATGTCCTCGGGCGCGCGCACCGGGTCCTCGACCACCGGGCCCTGCCCGGGCTCGTAGGCCACCGGGTGCCCCATGCCCTCCAACGGGACCAGGATGTCGCTGAAGATGATGGCCGCGTCCAGGCCGAACCGTTCGACCGGTTGCAGGGTGACCGTCTTGGCCAGCTCGGGGGTGTGGCAGACCTCCAGGAAGCTGTGGTCTTGCCGCACCTTGCGGTACTCGGGCAGGTAGCGCCCGGCCTGGCGCATGAACCAGACCGGTGGCCGGTCGACGGGTCGGCAGGCAAGCGCGCGCATCAGACGTTGGCGGGGGGTCAGGTCGGCGGGGATCTCGGTCACGAGGGGACCTCCAGGGTCGACGCGGCGGCCTCGAGCCGCTCGGCGATCAGGTCGGTGACCGTCGGGTCGAAGGCCAAGGTCGGGAACAGGCACTCGAAGGGGCTGGGTGGGAGCAGCAGGCCCTGGTCGCGGGCGGCCCGGTGGAGGGCCGCGTAGGCCTCGCGGCCTTCCTGGGTGAGGAAACCCGAGGCCCGAGGCAGGGGACCCGGGTGGACGGCCAGCCAGGCCAGGGGACCGGCCTGCCGGGCCTGCAGGCCCTGATCGGCCAGGGCCGCCTCGGCCCCGCTGGCGATGGCCTTGGCCGACCGCTCCAGGGCCCCGAAGGGATCGGCGTGGTCCTCGAGGACGTCTAGGACCGCGTTCCCGGCGGCCATGGCCGCCCGGTTGCCGCTGGCGGTCCCGGCCTGGTAGACCTGCCCCTCGGGCACCAGCTCGTGGACGAGCTCCGCGCGGCCACCGTAGGCCCCGATGGGCAGCCCGCCGCCGATCACCTTGCCCAGGGTGACCAGATCGGGTCGCAGGCCGAGCTGACCGGTGATCCCACCCCAGCCGAACCGGGAACCGGTGACGATCTCGTCGAGGACGAGGAGCGCGCCGTGCTCGTGGCACAGCGTCTGGAGCCTGGTGAGGAACGCCGGACGCTGGGGCAGCAGGCCGGCGTTGGCCCCCACAGGCTCGATGATGGCGGCAGCAAGGTCCTCGCCGTGGCTCTCGAAGAACCGCTCCAGGGCCTCCTCGTCGTCCAGCGGGAGCACGGCCGTGTCCTGGACCATGCCCTCCGGGAGACCGGCGCTGGAGCCCTGGCCGAATGTGATCGTGCCTGAGCCCGACTTGACGAGCAAGGGGTCCCAGTGGCCGTGGTAGCAGCCGTCGAACTTCAGCACGAGATCCCGTCCGGTCGCCCCCCGGGCCAAGCGTAGGGCGCTCATCACCGCCTCGGTGCCCGAGTTGACGAACCGGAGCCAGTCGGCGCCCGGATGGTGACCGGTCAGGCGCTCGGCCAACCGGACCTCCTCCTCCTGGGGGGCGGCCACGTTGAGGCCCTGCCGGGCTGCGGTGGCCACGGCCTCGGCGACCCTGGGGTGCCCGTGGCCGAGCACGATGGCACCGTACGCGGAGACCAGATCGACGTAGGTGCGGCCCTCCACGTCGACGACCTCGGCGCCCTTGGCGTGATCCAGGGCCACCGGCGTGCCGCCGACGGCCTGGTAGGCCCGCACCGGGCTGGAGACGCCGGCGGGCATCACCCGGCGGGCCCGGTCGTTCAGGTCCCGGCTCACGGCAGCCACCCCTCCTGGAGGGCCTGGCGCGCGTGGTAGGTGATGATCACATCGGCCCCGGCCCGAGCCATGGCCGTCAGGGTCTCGGCGACCACCTGGCCCTCGTCGAGCAAGCCCTGGCTGGCGGCGGTCTTGACCATGGCGTACTCGCCGCTGACGTTGTAGACGGCCACGGGCACCTCGACCTCGGCTCGCACCCGGTGGAGGACGTCCAGGTAGGCCAGGCCCGGCTTCACCATGACCCCGTCGGCCCCCTCCTCGACGTCCAGCCGGACCTCGCGCAGGGCCTCGCGAGCGTTGGGTGGGTCCATCTGGTAGGTCGACCGATCACCGTGGCCGGGGGTGCTGTGCTGGGCGTGCCGGAAGGGCCCGTAGAAGGCCGACTGGTACTTGGCGGCGTAGGAAAGGATCGCCGTCCGGTGGTGGCCGTTCTCGTCCAAGGCGTGCCGGATGGCCGCCACGCGGCCGTCCATCATGTCGCTGGGGGCCACCCAGTCGGCGCCTGCCTCGGCGTAGGTGACGGCCGCCTCGGCCAGCCGAGCCAGGCTGGCGTCGTTGTCGATCCAGCCGTCCTCGTCGAGCACGCCGCAGTGGCCGTGGGTCGTGTACTCGCACAGGCAGACGTCGGCCATGAGAACGATCTCGTCCCCGAAGGCTTCACGCAACCGGGTCAGGGCCGTGGCCACCGGGCCCTCGGGGTCGGCTGCCGCTTGGCCCTGGGGGTCCTTCTCGTCGGGGATCCCGAACAGGAGCACGGCCTGGAGGCCCAGGTCCAGGCCTGCCTCGACGCGCTTGACCAGCACGTCGGGGCTGACCTGGGGGATGCCGGGCATGGCGTCGATCTCGTCGTGGACGCCGGTCCCGTCGACGATGAAGTGCGGCTCGACGAGCATGTCGGGGGTCACCCGGGTCTCGGCGGTCAGCTGGCGCATGGCCTCGGTGGTCCTCAGGCGGCGGGGTCGATGGATCAGGTCGGGCTTGTTCACAGGATCTCCTCCAGGGTGTCGATGACGGCCTCGGGTGTGGGACGCTGGCAGACCGCGTGGGGTAGGCCCGCGGCGTCGAGGGCTTGGCTGGTCGAGGGCCCGAAGGCCACGAAGCGCTCGGCCAAACGATCGGCGTGGTCCAGGGGCAGCCACCGGGCGCTGGCCGGGCTCATCACCAGCGCGGCAGCCGCCGGGAGGCTGGGCTCAAGCTCGCCGAGTTCTCGCTCGACGGGATGGGTGGTGTAGGCGGTCCAGACCGTCGTCTCCAGGCCGTGGGTCTCCAGGGTCGCCTGGGGCTCCGGGCGGGCGCGGTCGCCCAGGGCCAGCAGGACGCGTGCCCCCTCGTCGGCCAGGTCGGCGATGGCTTGGCCCAGGCTCTGGCCGGTTCGCTCAGGGGCCACCAGGTGGACGGGAAGATCGTGGGCCCGCATGGCCCGGGCCGTGCCGGGGCCCACCGTGGCGAAGGCGGCATCCGGTAGCTCGTCGCCGAGCAGCTCGGCCAGGGGCTCGATCGCCTGCCGGCTGGTCACGACGACCCAGTCGACGGATCTGAACCGTGCCAGGGTGTCCAGATCGGGTCGCTTGCCCGGCTCGAAGGTCCCGGGGGGCAGGGGTTGGGCGGGGAAGCCAGCCTGGGCGAGGTAGCTTGCGTACCGGTCTGCTGTGGGGGCGCTTGCGACCACGAGCAACCGGGGGCCGTCGGCCGGCTCTGGGGCTGGGGTGGCTTGCTGGGCTGGGGCCTGTTGGGCGCCCAGGAGCGGGCCGGTGGCGTCGTCGACCAGCGCCTCGAGGTCCTTGCCCTGGCTGCGGACCCGTTCGAGCTGGACCCGGCGGGCGCTTGGCCAGCCTGCGTAGGCGTAGGTGGCCGTCAGGTGCCAGGCCTCCTCGGACCGGTGGGCATGAGCACCCATGGGCAGACCGCACCCGCCGCCCAGGCGGGCCAGGAGCTGGCGCTCGGCCTGCACCGCTTGCCGGGTCTCCCGGTGGTCGAGGTCGCCGGCGGCCTTGGCCGCTGGGGTCCCGGTCCGGGCTTCGACGGCGATGGCGGCCTGGCCGGGGGCCGACGGGAACCGGTCGGTGGGCAACGACGCGACGGTGATGCCGTCGGTGTCCAGGTCGGCTCGCTGGATGGCCACGCGGGCCATGACCAGGGCATCGAACCAGCCTCGTTGTAGCTTGGTCAGCCGGGTGTCGACGTTCCCGCGGACGTCCACCACGACCAGGTCCGGGCACACGGCCCGCAGTTGGGTCTGCCGTCGGGGACCGCTGGTCGCCACCCGGGCGCCCTCGACCAGGGGGATCGGACCCTCGGCGTGGGGGTCGAGGGCCTCGGGCCGGATCAAGAGCGCGTCCTCGGCCGAGCCTCGAGGCAGGATCGCGGCCAGCTCCAGGCCGTCGAGGGGCGCGATGGGGAGATCCTTGAGGCTGTGGACAGCCAGATCCACCCGGTCGTCCATCAGGGCCTGCTCCAAGGCCGCGGTGAACGCACCTGCCACCCCGATCCGAGCGATCGGGAGGGCTCGGGAGGCATCACCGTGGTTCTCGATCCCCACCAGCTCGGCCTCGTGGCCCCGGGACCGCAGCTGGTCGGCGACCGTGCCGGCCTGGGCGCGGGCCAGCTGGCTTGTCCGGGTGCCGACGCGGATCATCCCGGGTCCTCCCCTCGGGCGACGGCCTCGAGGTGGGCTTGGGACACGTGGGCTAGGCGCCCCTGGAGCTTGGTGGACCACCGTCGGAAGGCCGGGTCCTCGTCGAGCTCGGGATCGAGATCCA
>CAZBKU010000151.1:0-7639 GCA_964492585.1 uncultured Thermoplasmatales archaeon
TGTGAAGGCCTCGCCGCTCATGCTCATGAGCATGATGCTGTCGACGGTGTCCATCAGGAAGCCCATGCTGGCCTGGGTCCGACCGGTGTCGACGTCGCTGATCTCCACCGAGAAACTCATCCGATCGGGCCCATCGGAGGGCTGGGTCGCGTTGGCATCGCCGGTGATCGCCCGGAACGCGTCGACGAACGTCTGGCGAGCCTCCCCCTCGGTGCTTGGGGCTGGGATGCTTGCGTCCCCGCCTCCAGGTTGTTCTGCGGCTGGATCGGTGACCGTGGCGCATCCGGCCAGGAAGACGGTCAGAAGCAGGGCGCTGAGGATGAGGACGGTGCTGGTCTGTGACTGGGTCAACGGTGGTGCCCCCGTAGGCCACCTATCGCATCCGGGGGCTCAAGGCCTTTGCGGTCTTGATCGGCCGCTAGACGCCCAGTTGGCTGACCACCGTTGAGGCTGGAGAGACGTCCAGACCTGAGCTCGCGGGCCTGCCAGTAGGCCCTGGGAGCCTAGAACAGGGAGACAGGCGCCACGTTCCAGCCGACCACGAGGAGGACGACGATGAAGAGGCCGCGGATGTGACGGTCGGAGAGCTTGCAGGAGAGCTGTCTTCCGAGGTTGGCCCCGATCATGCCGCCGATGGCTAGGAACGCGGCGGCCACCAGGGACACGTTCCCGTGGACCAGGTGGGTCAGCCCGCCGAACAGGGCGTTGCCGGCGCCGACGACCAGGGCGGTGCCGACGGCCAGGTGGGCCGGGATCATCAGGAACGAGGTCATGAGCGGGGTGAGGATGAAGCCGCCGCCGACGCCGAGCAGGCCAGAGAGGAACCCGACTCCGGCGCCCAAGATCACGGGCGTCACGCGGTCGATGGAGTAGCGCTTGCCACCGTGGGTCCCCTTGATGGGCGTGGTGAGGGCGACCATGAGGAGGCTGGTCAGCTTGCGTCCGAGCACGCGGCGACCGACCCCCTCGACCTTCTCCAGCCCCTCGTCGCCCAGGCTCTCTGTGAGATCGAACCCGCCGGTCTCCCGGGTCTCAGGACGCAGGGCCTGCCAGGCCAGGTGGACACCCAAGCCCAGGGTGATGGCGGCGAACGCCCAGGCCAACAGTCCTTCGTTCAGGCCGACGCTGACCCAGGCCCCAAGCGGTGCACCGATGACCGCACCACCCAAGAGCGGCAGGGCCAGCTTGAGCTTCACGTTCCCCTGGCGGCGGTGGGTGACGGCCCCGCTCCCTGCGGTGAAAAGGCTCTGGACCAGGTTGGTCCCCATGGCCAGGTGGAGGGGGAAGCCGAGGAGGACCACGATCAGGGGTACGGCGATCAGGGAGAACCCACCGCCGATGATCGCACCAGCCGAGCCGGCCAGCAGGCCGACCCCGAGCGCCTTGGCTCCCAGGATGAGCTCGGCCTCGGCGGCGAAGAGCAGCTCGTACCCGACGAAGGCCACCGTGGCAAGGCCCCCGAGGAGGAGCGTGATGTCTCGGACGCCGAGGCGGTGGAGGGCGCCGGCGGGGAACGACAGCCATCCGTTACCGCTGGTGACGGGGGATCTCCTCCGGGTCCTGCCGCGGGAGGCCGCGTGCAGGGCCGCCGATGGAACGCACATCGGTGATAAACCCTCCGTAGCGAGGCCTAGCGGACAAAGGTCATGGGTGGCAGTGGCAAGGGGGAGCCTTCACGGCTGCGGCAGAACGCATCTGGCTACGCGGGATCACCGGCAGGACCGGCCGGTGATGGTATGAGAACCTGCCGGTCGGCGGCGGGATGGCCCGCAGGGGAGGGCCGGGTGGAGGGCCATCAGGCGACGTCGAGGACGACGAACCCGAGGAACATGCCGATCCCGCCGAGCACGGTCAACAAGGTCGTCACGCTGGTCGGGATACCGACGTGGAGCCCTGCGGGCTGGAGCATGCCCAAGAGCCGGGTGCCCAGGCCGATCATCATCATGAGGAAGGCCGCCTGGACCATCCAGGGCTGCACCCCGGGGTTCAGGACGCCGGCCTCTGGGTGGTCGGTCGGTTCGGGCGGGTCGGGACGGGTCTTGGGGATCTCGTTCATGGGAGCGTCCTCGGGGACGGGGGTGCCGGCTGACGCATCGAAGGGGGCTTGGCAGACGGTGCATGTGGCTTCGGGCGCGGTCTTCGACGCGCCACAGTTGGAGCATCGTTCCCGGCCACCGGACAACCGGTCGGCCCAGTAGACCAGGATGGCGACCAAGGCCACCAGGCCGGTCAGGATCAGACCCGCGTCCACCAGGTCCATCACCCCGACATGGGGGGACGCTGGTTGATGAGCCTTTCCCTGGGTCTAGGGCTAAGGGACCGGTTCAGGCACTGATGACCTGGTAGCCGGTGAACATGTCGCCCTGGTAGTGGCCGGGGACATCGCACCACATCGTGAACTCGCCGGTCTCCTCCGGGATGAACAAGATCTGCTGGCTCTCACCCGGTTCCAGGTTCCGTGTGTTCGTGAGGATCTGGTCCTGTCCAGCTTCCTCCTGGGGCAGGCCCAGGTAGAGGTTGTGGACGGTGGAGTGGACGTTGGTCACGTTGAGCAGGTAAGCCTCGCCCTGCTGGAACTCGGTCAGGTCGGGCCGGATGACGAAGTCACCCAGCTCCACGTCCACCGTGGTCGGCTCGATGACCTCGACCGCGACCGTGTGCTCGCCGACGGTGAGCTCAGCCTGCCCAGCCTCGGGGGCGGTGGTGTTCAGCCAGCCCCATTCGCCCGGCGGGATGGCGCCGGTGGACGCATCAGCGAAGCTGGCCTCCACGGCCTGGGACCCCTCGTTGCGGATCAGGTACTCGAAGGGCGCGTTGGCCACAGCCTGGATGCTGGCAGGCTCGACGTCGCTGTCGGTCGCCGTGATCAGGTTGCCGCCGCTGACCTGCTCGGCCTTCTTCTCCTCGAGCCACTCGTCGAACTCTGCCTGTGGGACCGCGTGGAACTGGGCTCGCATGTAGGCGTGGGCCAGACCGCAGTACTCAGCGCACTGCGAGAAGTACTCCCCCTCCGGCGCGTCGACCACGGCGAAATTGGATTGGTGGGGATTGGCGTCGGTCTTCACCCCCAGGTCTGGGATCCACAAGGAGTGGATCACGTCCCCTGCTGAGATGTTGAGCAGCACCTCTTGATCGGCCGGTATCAAGAACGGTTCAGCGTCCTCAAGCTGGCCCTCGGGCCCGGGGTTCGCGGTGATCGTCACACCGTTCTCGTACTCGGCCTGCCAGAACCACTGGAAGCCGACGACCTCGACCTCCGGCATGTCGCCGTCCACGTCTGGGGACTGGCGCAGGGCCAACAGGCCGTCGTAGGAGATCACGCCGACCCAGGCGACGATCAGGAACGGGATGATGGTCCACACCAGCTCAGCCTTGATGCTGCCCCGGTGGGCCTCGTTGGAGGTCTCGCCTGCCCCGCCCGGACGGAACCGGACGATGGCGACGAGCATCCAGGCCATCACGAACAGGAACACCAGGACGCCAGCCAGCAGGATCTGACCGTAGAGGCTGTTGATGATCTCCATGCGGTCGTTGACTCCATCGGGCATCCCCCAGGCCGCAAGCGCGGGGGACGCGATGGTCAGCATGGCGATGACGAGGGTGATCGGCAGGGCCCCACGCATGGTGCTCACCCGAGGCATGGGGAGCTCTTTCAAAACCCTTTCCGTGCCGCCTGGCCCATGCCCGTCATGCGACAGATCCCAGCGTGAGCAGACACCGCACGCCTCGTCGTACCCACTCTTCGGGGCCAGTGGCAACGCTTTTCTAAGAGCCCTTGCTTGCCGGGCTCGACTGCCCGATGTCCGCCCAGGGTGAACACCAGGCGACCGGCCTCAAGCGCTGGTTGACTACGACGGACCACCGCGAGATCGGCCTGCTCTACTTCTGGACAGCTGTGGTCTTCTTCCTCCTGGGTGGGATCGCGGCCCTCCTGATCCGTGCTGAGCTCTTCTTCCCCGGAGAGCAGATCATGGGGCCGGCCATGTTCAACGAGTTCTTCGCCATGCATGGCACGACCATGATCTTCCTTTGGATCATGCCAGCCATGGCCGGCTTCGGGAACTACTTCGTCCCGCTCATGGTCAAAGCGCCCGACATGGCGTTCCCCCGGATCAACGCGCTCTCCTACTGGTTGATCCCCCTGGGCGGTGGGCTGCTCTGGCTGGGCACCTTCGTGAGCTTCTTCGGCGGCCCGCTCCACTCGGTCGATGTCGGCTGGACAGGGTACGCGCCACTGTCCACCATGGATCCCAACCTGGGTCTTGATCTGTGGCTGGTCAGCCTGATCCTGCTTGGCCTTGCCAGCACCGGCGGTAGCGTCAACTTCCTGGTCACCATCTTCAAGATGCGCGGTCCCGGGGTGACCTTCCACAACATGCCCCTGTTCGTCTGGGCCCAGCTGGTCACCTCCTTGTTGTTGCTCTTCAGCCTGCCGGTCGTCACCGTGGCCTTCGTGCTGCTCCTGACCGATCGGAACTTCGGCACCTCGTTCTTCATGGGGCCTGGTAGCGACCCGATCTTGTACCAGCATCTGTTCTGGTTCTTCGGCCATCCGGAGGTGTACGTGCTGATCTTGCCAGCCTTCGGCATCATCAGCGAGGTCATCCCCAAGTTCAGCGGACGGCCCATCTTCGGCTACAAGTCCATGGCCTACGCCATGCTGGCCATCGGTGTCCTCGGGTTCATCGTCTGGTCCCACCACATGTTCACCGTCGGCCTGGACCCCCGCGTCGAACTGGCGTTCATGGCCACCAGCCTGGTCATCGGGGTGCCCACCGGCATCAAGGTGTTCAACTGGCTGGCGACGATGTGGGGCGGTGTCCTCGACTTCAAGGCACCCATGTTACACGCCATGGGCTTCATCTGGCTGTTCGTCATCGGCGGGATCACCGGCATCATGCTGGCCGCTGTCCCCATCGATGTCCACGTCCACGACACGTACTTCGTCGTGGCTCACTTCCACTACACCATGGTCGGCGGTGCCATGTTCGGGATCTTCGCCGGCTTGTACTACTGGTGGCCGCGCATGTTCGGCGGCCGCATGTACAAAGCGGGCCTGGCCAACCTCCATTTCTGGCTCATGTTCATCGGGTTCAACCTCACCTTCTTCCCGCAGTTCCTGCTGGGCCTGGCCGGCATGCCGCGCCGGGTCTACGACTACCTGGCCGAGTACACCCTGCTCAACCAGTGGTCCACCGTCGGCGGGTTCCTGATCGGCATCTCGATCCTCGTGTGGCTGATCAACGCCTGGATCAGCCTGCGTAGCGAGCCCACCATCACCGAGGACCCGTGGGGTGGCGCCAAGCGCACCGAGTGGGAAGCCGACGATTGGAAGCCGACCCCCCAAGCCACGACCCGGGAGGAGGTGAGCTGAGATGGCCGCCGACACCGAACACGACGGCGAGGAGCTCCACCTCCCACACGGTTCCTGGGCGCCGCTCTGGCTGGCCATCGCCCTTACCCTCGTCCTCCTGGGCATCATCCTAGGTGGCGGGATGCTGTGGTTGGGCCTGGCCGCGGTCGCCCTGGCTGGGCTGGCCTGGATCTACGAGGACGTCGACTGGTACCACGGCCGGATCGGGACCGGGCCTGATGTCGGCCGCTGGGGTATCCTGCTCTTCATCGGCAGCGAGGTCATGATCTTCGGTGCCCTCTTCGCTACCTACTTCAACTTCAAGGCCCAAGCCCCGGTCTGGCCGCCTGAGGGCACCCCGGAGCTGCCGATCGTGAGCACATCGATCTTCACGATCATCCTGTTCTTGTCCGGCGCTACCATGCACTGGGCCCATGCCGCGCTACGCAAGGGCAAGCGCCAGCAGTACAAGGGTCACCTGATCCTGACCATCGTGCTCGGTCTCATCTTCATGGCCGGCCAGGCCATGGAGTACAGCGAGCTGATCAGCCACGGGATGACCCTCCAGAGCCACCCCTACGGGTCCACCTTCTACCTCTTGACCGGGACCCACGGGTTCCACGTGCTGGTGGGCCTGGTCTTCCTGGGCGTGGTCGGCTACCGGACCTTCGCCTACGAGCAGATGACCCCCAAGCGCCACGTCGCCCTCGAGGCCGCTGCCCTCTACTGGCACTTCGTGGACTTGGTGTGGGTGTTCGTGTTCGCCGTGATCTATCTAGGCTGGGCGTAGTTCGAAGGGCGAACACGAAGATAGGACGAACCCGGAGCCGCGTCATCGGACCAGCGGGGTGAAGGGTTCGTCCGTATCTGGAGACCCGCCGAGCGACCCCCGAAGGGTGGAGCGAGGCAGTCTCCAGTGACGTCCTCCCCGCGGTCATCTACCTCGGCTGGGCTTGAACGTCCGTAAGAGCTCGCGCAGCAGACGCTCAAGGGCCACGGCCGCCGGGACCTCAGAGCGAGACGGCCAGTGTGCACCGAGCCAGCGGCCGAACGGTCGACCAGCGAGGTCGATCGCGAGCCGTGCGACCGCGAACACGAACAGAGCACGGATCTTCGAGCCGGGCGGATCTGGGGATCAGGTAGAGAAGGACGGCTGACCCCCAACCGTTCGTGTTCGCCGTGATGCATCTAGGCTGCGCTTGCGAGCTGGAGGAAGCTTGCCCACGGGACGCTCACCTACCGCTCCCCACGATCCACCAGAGGGAGGCCGCAGCTGTCCGCTGAGAGCCTGGGCCCACGGCGGGAGAGGGCTCCCGCTACGGGCCAGGGAAGATAACCACCCAGAGGGTGGAAGAAGATCCGGACGCCGTCAGAAGTTTAGCGTCCGGGGGTTCGATCGGGGTTCAGTCGACGAATGTAACGCCGTTGGCACGGGGGCCACGGGGCGCCTGTTCGATGGTGAACTCGACGTTCTGACCCTCTCGGGGGTCAGGGCCGTCGACCTCATCCATGTGGAAGAAGACGTCGTCGTCGGAAGCCGAGGTTTCGATGAAACCGAAACCCTTCTGCGCGTCGAAGAACTTCACGGTGCCTTGCGGCATAGTACTGAGGAGAGAGCCCTTGTATATAATCCCTTGGGTCAGCGGGGGGTCCAAGCGCGTGTCCCCGTGTCGCGGCGTCTCATGATGTGGCCTCAGAGGGCACCCCGGGCCGGTATCTCTCGAAGATCACGTTGTCCGCGTAGGGTCGGACGCGGCGATGGGCCTTCTTGGATCTCACGGTCCACGCCAGGACGGGAAGGCCCAGACGGCGGTGCAGGGTGACCGGCCAGTAGGGGAGCTCGGCATGCTCGTAGGCGATGAAGGTCGGGCGGCTCAGGCCGTTGAGCATCAGCCGCCGGAGCAGGGTCTTCTTCCACAGGGCGATCTCGATGCCTTGGAAGGACCCTGCGATCTGGCCTCGGAGCCAGTCCGGTTCGTGGCGGGCGAACCAGCCCACCGAGCGCGGGTTGAAGGATTGGACCGCGAAGGCCCCAGGGTAGGCCGCAAGCTCGTCTCGGACGGCCGGCTCCAGCTCGCCTGGCTCGCCGTAGTTCTTCAGCTCGATCAGGAGCGGGGCACGGCCGTCGACCGTGTCCAGGACCTCGTCGAGGCGTGGGATACGATGGGGGGTCCCATGGAGCTCAAGTTCCTGGAGGCTGTGGGAGGGGACGGCGGCCAGTAGACCGGCTTGGCCCGTCATCCTTTCCAAGGTCTCGTCGTGGAACACGACCGGCACCCCATCGGC
>CAZBKU010000152.1:0-7614 GCA_964492585.1 uncultured Thermoplasmatales archaeon
CCCTTGGTCGGAACGTCGGCTGTGTGGTTGGCGGTCAGAAGCGGTCCGGGTGCCCTCAGGCGTCCCCGTTGGAACGGCACGCCTCGCACCCGTTGAACAGGATATCCTCGGCCTCGTCCACGGTGATCTCCTTGAACTCGGAGAGGCACCCGGGGCACGAGATCGTGATCCGGCGTTCCGGCATGTCGCCTCTGCGGCTAGACGCCGCGCGTCTCCATGGCCTTGTTGCGTAGCTGCTTGGACCTGCACTTGCGGCAGCGCGTGGCACGCATCGGGTTGCGCGCGTAGCACTTCATGCAGATCTTCTTCTTGAGCAGCCGCGCCTCGGCTTCGGGGAACCTTGCCATCTGCAGCACCACTCAGCAAGGCCTCGGGGGCCTTGCAGGATGCGTGAGCAAGCGGGTCCTCCTAAAAAACATATCGGCTGGTGGACCTGGGGGGTCTGCCAGGCGCCCCCAAGCCCTGGCTATGGTCCTCTGGCGGGAGATCCAGGGAGGAAGAAAAGAAGACGGGGGGGTTGGCCCCCGCGGACCCACGCACGGTCGCCTAGCTTGCCGGCACCATGGGGCCATCCGGCGGGTCGTCGGGCCCATCGGGCACCAGGCTCATCGGATCGAACACGGCCTGGAGCTCTCGGGCATCCACGCTCTGAGCCGAGGCCCCGCCGGGTTCCTTGTCGACCCAGATCGTCACATCGTAGTCCGGCAGCGAGTCCCCGACGTAGGTCGTGGTCCCCGTCGGGATGTTGGTCAGGCTGTCCTCGAGGTAGTACATGTTGCCGCCGTCGGCGCCGCTCCAGCCGCCGTCGTCCTCCCAATACGTGACGTCGAACCGGAGGGTGGCATCCTCGAGCATCCGGCCGGTCCAGGTGGCCTGGCCTTCCACGACGCCGTTGTCCATGGCGTGGCTGCCGATGTCCACCCACTGGCCCGAGTCCCGGCCGAAGTGGGTCTCGTCGCCACCGACGGTGCCACGGTTGTCCTGGCTCTCGTAGCCCTTGCGGCCGGCGTTCATGTAGTAGGTGATCTCCCCCTGGCCCCAGTCGTGGTCGTCCTTGACCTTGGAGTCGGCCATGCCCATGGTGACCTGGCGCGTGTCGGCCACGTCGCTGGTGATGCCGTTGACGCTGACCTTCACGTCGTTGGTGCCGCCGTTGCTGTCGGTGGCCTCCTTCTCGTAGTAGTCCATGCCGTCGATATCCTCGGACAGCATGACGTCGGTCACGTAGTGGGTCGAGACGGCCTCGTAGCCGCCACCCCAACTGGTGTCGTCCTCCTTGACGACCACCTTGACGTCGATGACCGGCGAGGTGCCAGGCACGGTGATCGGGTCGAAGGTTGGACCGTCGTCACCCCAGCTCGTCGTCAGCGGGGCGTCCTGGCTATACTCGTAGGTGCCCGCGAACTCGTAGCCCTTGTCGCCGAGGCTACCATCGGGGTCCACGTGGACGTCGACGACCCACTCGCCAGCACCTCCACCGTCGTGGTCCGAGGCGATGGTGAGCTCCTCGAGGCGGACCACGGCGTCGCCGGCCAGGTTGGCCGCCCCGATGCCGTCCACGCTGCTGGTCTGGCCCAGGAACTCGATGACCATGTCCACGGCCTGGTCGGTGGTCAGAAGCTCGCCGTGGTGACCGTCGACGAAGTCCATGGTCGCGCCGTCGACGTACGGGGACTCGGCGGGGACGACCCCGTCGAACCCATGCTCGACGCCGTCACCGTCGTAGTCGTAGGAGAGCCACTGCAAGTACTGGGGATCGCCGCCGATGGCGTGGTAGTACTCGCCGGAGGGCTCGCTGTAACCCATGCGCTCCAGGAAGGTGCTGCCGGGTTCCATGTCGGATCCGGTCGGGTTCCACTTGCCAAAGCCGCCCAGGTTGCTGGGCACCCAGGCCTCCCAGGTGCCGTGGTTGGGGGTCCCCAGCATGAGCAGGTCGTCGACGCGCTCGGCCCAGTCGGTCCGGACGTCGGCCGTGCCGTCCCCGTACCAGCCGCTGCTGTCGTCCCAGAAGTCGACGTCGGCCCCGGGCTGTTCGACCAGGAACCGAGCCACCAGGCCGCCCATGCTGTGGGCCACGATGTCCACGTGCTGGTCGGCGGGGTAGCCCTCGGCGACCAGGGCCTCCTGGATGGCCTCCTCGACGATGTTGCCGGCCACGTAGGAGATGTGCTGGCCGTCGCCGCTGGGCTCGTAGCTGAGCGCCTGGACACCGGCTTCCTCTTGGTCGAAGTCCAGGACGGTGAACCCCTGCTCTTGGAGCTGGGGGATCATCTCACGGAAGCCATCTCCATCCCCGTGCCAACCGGGGATCAGGACGATCGGGCTCTCGGCTTGGTGCCCTTGGGCGGCCAACGGTGCAAGGCCGGCCACCACCAGGACGGACGTCAGCAGGATCGTGCGTCGCTTGCTCCACATGCGAAGTGCCTCTCGACCGGGACCGGCAACCCCTAGATGTGTGATAGGTCCTGGCAGTGCGCAGGCAAACAGTTGCGAGGTGCCCACCAACGTCCTTATACCGGGAGCCTTTCCCGGCCATCGTGGCAGAACGCCCGATCCTGGAGCCCGAGCACCGCCCCGTGGCCGAGGCCGCCGCCGAGCTCGGCCTGTGCGCCCATTGCCTGGGCCGGACCTTGGCCCGCATCGACCACGGCCTTGGCAACGACGAGCGCGGCCGCCTGCTGGCCGACGCCTGGGATCTCGAGCTCCGGGACCCGGAGACCTGCTACGTCTGCGAGGGCCTCTTCGACCGGATCGAGCAGATGACCGATGTCGTCGAGGGCTTCCTTGAGGACCTCGAGTTCGACACCTACCTCGTCGGCACCCGGGTCGATCCGGGCATCGAGGAGCGCGAGGCCCAGGTTTTCGAGGCATCGGGCACCGAGGATCCCGGCAAGATCACCACCGAGCTCAACCGGGAGATCGGCCGGCGGCTCTGGGAGCGCCACGGATGGGACGCCGAGTTCCAGCGCCCCGAGGTCACCGCCGTGCTCGACACCCGGTTCGACCACGTCTCGCTCACCTACCGATCCCTGTGCATCTACGGTCGCTACCGCAAGCTCGTCCGGGACATCCCCCAGACGTTCTGGCCCTGCCGAGCCTGCCGCGGGACCGGCTGCTACGAGTGCGACAAGACAGGCCTGCAGTACCAGACCAGCGTCGAGCAGTTGGTCAGCCCACCGGCCCGTGAGGCCGCCGGCGCCACCGAATCCAAGTTCCATGGCGCCGGGCGCGAGGACGTCGACGCCCTGTGTTTGGGCACCGGACGCCCTTTCGTCCTCGAGATGGTCGACCCCCAGCAGCGATCGCTGGACCTGGAGGATCTCGGGGCCGCCATCGACGCGTACGCCGACGGGAAGGTCGAGGTCGACAGCCTGCGCTTCGTCGACCCGGATGCGATCCCGGCGGTCAAGGAGGCCCGGGGCGACAAGGTCTACGAGGCCGATGTGAGCTTCGAGGACCCGGTCACCGAGGAAACAGTTTTAAAGGCTTGTCGTATGCTCACGGACGCCCGGGTGGCACAGCGCACGCCCTCCCGGGTCTCGCATCGTCGGGCGGACAAGGTTCGTCACCGCAACGTGGCGCGCCTGGAGCTCCGTTCCCACGACGGTTCCGGCAGGACGGTACGCCTCCTCGTCGAGGGGGATGCTGGTCTGTACATCAAGGAGCTGATCAGCGGGGACGGCGGCCGCACCGAACCCTCCGTGGCCGACATCGTCGGCACGGAGGCCACCTGCACGGCCTTGGACGTCGTCCACGTCGAAGGCCCGCCCGAGATCGAGGATGACAGCGCCACCACGGAGTGAGGTTCAATGAAGCGTTCCAAAGGTCCGCGGAACCGAACGCGGTCCAGCATGAAGAAGAGCGTCCGCGAGAAGGGCATGCCGCCCATCACCCACAGCCTCCGAGAGTTCTCCGAGGGGGACAAGGTGAGCATCCGGATCAACAGCGCGGTCCACAAGGGGATGCCCCATCCCCGGTTCCACGGTGTCACCGGCACCGTGACCGGTCGGCAGGGCGCAGCCTACGAGATCGCGGTCCGCGATGGCAACAAACCCAAGACCCTCTTCGCCCGACCCGAGCACCTGGTCCTCCAGGAGTGAGTCTGTTGGTCAACGGATCCCCTCTCGAAGGAGCCGAGCTGCTCTCTGTCCCCGAGGTCCGCGCGCTCCTGGAGAAGGAGCAAGAGGAACGCGGCGAGCTCTCCTACGAGCAGAAGCTCTCCTTCGAGCACGCCCAAGCGTTCGACCGGATCGGTGACGCGGAGAAAGCCAAGGAGCTCAAGGAGCGCCTGCTGGAGCTCGATCGCGTCAGCGAAGAGCAAGCCAGCAAGATCGTCTCCCTGGCACCGAAGTTCGAGGATGAGCTTGCGGTCGTCTTCGCCAAAGACAGGCAAGACCTGTCCGACGAGGACTCCGACACCATTATCAGCATCGTGCTGGAATACGTGGACTGAGGCCTCGGGTCATGGAGGACTACGCCTACATCCTCGATTATCTGCCCAACGGGCGGCCGGACGACCCGAGCCGCCGTGAGCCCGTGGCTTACGCCATCGGCGAAGATCAGTTCGTCTTGTTCGAGCTGATCCCGAAGGATGGGGCCAACCTCCTCATCGGGGACCGTGTCTACATCGGCAAAGAGCAGGATGAGCGCGAGAAGATCGATCGCGTCCGTGGACGCATCGCCTTCGACGACATGACCCACAACGCCCAGTCCGAGATGCACTACGTCATCGAGGATATCGTCAAGCAGAACGAGGAGAAGTTCCTCCACATCTACAACGAGGGTGGCGCCATCTCGACCAGGATGCACGTCCTCGAGCTGTTGCCCGGTCTGGGCAAGAAGCTCATGAAGGCCATCCTAGAGGAGCGCAAGAACGGCACCTTCGAGTCCTTCGAGGATCTCGACGAGCGGGTCGGTCCTCTCCACCAGCCGGCCAAGCTCATCGCCAACCGGATCGAGCAGGAGATCAAGGATCCTTCCGAGAAGTACCACCTGTACGTGCGGCCGCCGGCCAGCGACGACGATCGGGGCCGCGGGCGGGGCCGCTGACCACCCCAGGACCAGAGGGAAGGGCACCTAGATGGCCCATCTCGGTCAACACTTCCTCAAAGATCAGACCTACCTCGAGAGGATCGTCGAGGCCGCCGACATCGAGGCCGACGACCGCCTGCTCGAGATCGGCCCTGGCCACGGGGAGCTGACCGAGCACCTGCTTGAGGCTGGCGCCCGCGTGGTTGCCATCGAGCTCGATCGGGGGTTGGCCCTGCGCCTGCGCCAACGGTTCGAGGACCCGAGCCCGGGCGAGTTCCATCTGATCGAGGGTGACGCCGCCCAGGTCGACTGGCCGGCTTTCGACAAGCTGGTCTCCAACCTCCCCTACCAGATCAGCTCGCCGGTCCTCTTCCGGTTGCTCGATACCGACTACAGCCAGGCCGTGCTCACCCTCCAGCGCGAGTTCGGTGAACGCGTCACCGCCCGGCCAGGTGACGGGAACTACTCCCGGCTGTCCGTCAAGACCCAGCTCCGGGCCCGCACCGAGCTCCTCTTCCGCATCCCGCCGGGCGCCTTCCAGCCGCCGCCCGAGGTCGACTCTTGCTGCGTCCGGCTGACCCCCGGGACGCCCCCCGAGGTCCACGACCGGGACCTGCTCGAGGCGCTGATCGATCAGGCCTTCACCATGCGGCGCAAGATGCTCCGCCGTAGCCTGCGCGACCAGGACGAAGCCGTGCCGGTCCTGGAAGCCATGGACCTGGAGACCCAGCGTCCGGCCAAGCTCACCCCGGACCAGTGGGTCCAGGTGGCCAACCACGTGGCCACGGCCCGCCAGGGCTGAACCGGGAGCCTCGGGTTCAGTGCCTTTTCGTACGAGCACGCCGTGACGCCGGCCGTGGAACTGCTGGGCTTGGACCTGGAGATCGACCGCGAGGTGTACGAACCGGCCGAGGACACCCTGCTGATCGCGCGGAACCTCGATCCCGGCCCCGGCCAGCTGTGCCTGGACATCGGGACCGGATCGGGGGTGCTGGCCCTGCTCATGGCCCGGGCCGGTGGGCGGACCATCGCCACCGATGTCAGCCCCCTGGCCTGCCGACTGGCTCAGGCCAACGCACAGCGCAACGGGCTGAAGCTCGAGGTCGTCCAGACCGCCCTGGCCCACGGTCTCGAGCGCTCTTTCGACCTGATCGCCTGCAACCCCCCCTACCTGCCCACCTCCCCGGACCAGCGGGTCAAGGGCCCGCTCAACCGGGCCTTCGACGGCGGGGTCGACGGTGCTGATGTCACCCGGGACGTCATCGAGACGATGGCTTGGCTGCTTGAACCCGCCGACGAGGGCGGCCGAGGCTACCTCCTGGTCAGCGACAAGCAGCCCCTCCCTCGGCTCAAAGGGCTGGCCAACCTGCTGGGCCTCTCCTGGGATCCCGTGGAGAACGAGTCCCACGACGGCGAGGGCCTGGCCTGCATCCGGGTCCAGCGGGTTGGCCAAGGCCCGCCGGAGCCGCCCTGGTGAGCTGGCAGGCGCGTCTGTTCGACGGTTCCTCAGAAACACTCTTAAGCACATAGCCGCACGTTGGGGTTCGATGTCCAAGCGGGCACACCGGGTCTCCCTCTTCTTCGAGACCGGACAGGTCGCGCGTCTCCCCGATGGCTTCGGCCGGACCTTGGCCAGCCACCTGATCGGTTCGACCGCACGCAAGGGCGAGACCATCCCCCTGCCCGGTTGGCCCACAGCCCTGGTCGACCTGGTCGAGCCCGAGGGTGCCGAGATCGGGCCCGGGACCCGGGTCGAGCTCCACGCTCCCCCGCCCTCCACCCGCGGGGCCCTCTCCATGGCCGTCTTGGCCGACGCGTCCCTCACCATGGGCAAGAAGCGTGGGTCCGAGACCCGGTTCGAGCACACCGCCCGCATCATCGACAGCGTCCTGCTCAACGGCCGCAGCTTCATCGGCGAGGCCGGCATCGTCGTCCAAGGGGGCGCGACCCGGGAGACGATGGCCATGCAGGGACCCGAGGAGCTGGCCGGCGCTGCGATCCTGCGCGTCGAGCCCAAGGGCACCTTCGATCTGGTCCAAGGTATCGAGCAGGCCGTCGGACTCCTTGGGGATGCCCCGCAGGGCCCGCGAGCCATCCTGGTCGTCACCGATGGCTCGGATGTCCCCAAGGACGAGCTGTCAGCCGTCCGCCCCGCCATGCACGCCGGGGCCGCGGTTATCGCGCTCTCCATGGAGGCTTCCGAGCGGCTGGACAAGCTTTGCCGACCCACCGGCGGGCTGGCCACCACCGACCCGGAGGAAGCGTTCCGCCGGTTGGCCGAGCTTGCAGGCACCCAAGCCGACTGGACCCCGCCCAGCGAACCCGAACCACCCACCGAAGAGACGGAGGATCCCTATGAATTCGAGGTCGTCATCGAAACTATCGAATCGTAACGAGCCTGAGATCGAGGACACCCCGGTCGAGGGCGGCCACGAGGCCCGCCCTCGGCGGATCCGCCTGCGGCGGGTCTCCCCCGAGGAGCGCGAGCGCCTCGAGAAGGAGCTCTTCCAGCCCGGAGCCGAGTACGTCGAGGAGACCTGGCCCAAGCAGGCCTCCGAGGATATCCCGGCCATCCACCGCAAG
>CAZBKU010000153.1:0-7595 GCA_964492585.1 uncultured Thermoplasmatales archaeon
GCCCCCGGGACCCCTTGTGTGGCTTCCTTGTTCCCTCCCGCTCGTCGTGTTCCTGATCCCGCCGGACCGTGACAAGGAACGTCACCGTACCCTCTTCTCTTTCTGCTGGCTCTGCTTTCCCCCCACCGTCGTTCGCGCCCGTCGTGTTCCCTTCGTCCCAGTCGGCCGAAAGGCTTGTAGCCCATCGCGACCGACGCGGTTACGATGGCTGCGGCCCAGGTCTCCGAGCCCCCGGAGGACAACCCGTACATCGAGGATCCCGACCTGGGGTTCGACCCGGTCGAGGAGCTCACGGAGAACCAGGCCACCGAGCAGGCCGCTCTGCTCCGGGAGGCCATCGACCACCACGACCACCGGTACCACACCCTCAACGACCCGGTCATCGCCGACAAGGCCTACGACCGGTTGTTCCAGCGGCTGGTCGAGCTGGAGGAGGCCTTCGACCTGGACCGCACCAACTCGCCGACCCAGCGCGTCGGCGGGCCGACCCTGGACAGCCTGGAGACCGTCGAGCACGTGGCCCCGCTGCTCTCCCTGGACTCCAGCGAGGAGGCCGAGGAGGTCACCGCGTGGGCCACGCGGGTCACCGACCAGGCCGGGAAGGTCGGTTTCACCGCCGAGCCGAAGGTCGACGGGTTCAGCATCGAGCTGGTCTACGAGGACGGCGAGCTGGTTCGCGCGGTCACCCGGGGGGACGGCCAGCGGGGTGAGGCCGTGACCGAGAACGTCCGCACCATCGGCCAGGTCCCCCTGCGCCTGTCCGATGCACCGGATCGCCTGGCCGTCCGCGGGGAGATCTACATGCCGGTCGAGGGTTTCCACGAGCTCAACGCCGCCCGGGTCGAGCGGGGCGACGACCCTTTCGCCAACCCTCGCAACGCGGCAGCCGGCTCGGTGAGGATGCTGGACACCAAGACCGTGGCTCAGCGCCCCCTGGCCCTGTTCGTCTATGAGGTCCTGGACACGAGCGACCAGCTGCCCGACCGCCAGGCCCAGGTCCTGGACGACCTCCGGTCCTACGGGTTCCCCGTTTGCGATCGGATCGAGGTCGTCGAGGACATCGAGGCCTTCAAGGCCTACCGGGACCAGCTCCTGGAGGATCGCGAGGAGCTGCCCTACGAGGTCGACGGCGCCATCGCCAAGGTCGACGACAGGACCACCTGGGAGACCCTGGGCACCACCGCCCGCCATCCCCGGTGGGCGTTCGCCTACAAGTTCCCACCCAAGACCGGGGAGACCATCCTTGGCAAGATCACCGTCCAGGTCGGCCGCACCGGCCGGATGACCCCGGTGGCCCTGCTGGACCCGGTGGACCTCCAGGGGGTCACCATCACCCGGGCCACGTTGCACAACGAGGCCCAGGCCAAACAGCTGGGCGTCCAGGAGGGCGCCCGGGTGCGCCTTCACCGAGCCGGCGATGTGATCCCCCAGGTCGTCGAGGTGATCGAGGGCGGCCAGCAGGGGGCCTTCACCATGCCCACCGCGTGCCCGGTGTGTGGCAGCGAGGTCGTCCAGGAGGGCGAGAACCACTTCTGCACCGGGGGCATCGCCTGCAGGGCCCAGCTTGAGGCGCGCCTGGAGCACTACGGGTCCCGGGAGGCCCTGGACATCGAGGGCCTGGGTGAGAAGACCACCAAGGCTCTGGTCGATGCCGGCCTGGTCGACGGCCTGGTCGACCTCTACCGGCTCACCGAGGAGGACCTGCTGGACCTCGAGCGCTACGCCGAGAAGAGCGCGGCCAACCTGATCGACGAGATCGAGGCCAGCAAGGAGACCGACCTGACCAGCCTCATCTACGGCCTTGGCATCCGGCACGTGGGCCGCGACACCGCCCGACGCCTGGCCGAGCGCTTCGACCTCGGGGACCTGATGGACGCCAGCGTGGACGATCTGGCCAGCATCGACGGGATCGGGCCCGAGGTCGCCTCCAGCGTGCACGGCTTCTTCCACGGCCAGACCGGAAGGGACACCGTCCAGGGGCTGCTCGATGCCGGGGTCACCCCCCACCGTGAGGCCCGGGGGGACGAGCTCGACGGTCTGACCCTGGTGTTCACCGGGAGCCTGGAAGGGTTCACCCGGGAGGAGGCCACCGAACTCGTGGAGGCCCACGGGGCCAGGGTCACCGGTTCGGTCAGCGGCAACACCGACTACCTGATCGCCGGGGAGGGCGCCGGCAGCAAGCTCGACCAGGCCCGGGAGAAAGGCGTCGAGGTGCTCGATGAGGACGGCTTCCGGGAGACGATCCTCTCCAGGCTCTAAGCCCGACCCGGAGGCCCATGGGTCCCGGCGCTGGGAACAGATGGTACGTTTCAAGACCCTTCAGGAGGGTCCCTGGGCTAGGTGCAGGGTATGCCTGATGGCCAACCACGCGAGACCCGGGAGATGGAGACCGAGCTTTTCGGTCGACACGTCACCTTCGAGTACTCCGAGACGTGGATCGGATACTCGATCCTCAGCTTGCGCCTGGTCATGGGCTGGGTCTTCCTTCAAGCCGGCCTCGACAAGCTCTTCGACCCCGGGTGGACAGCGGCCGGGTTCCTGGAGAACGCGATCCCGGCCGGCAACCCCTTCCAGGAGACCTTCCAAGCCATGGCCGGCAGCCCCCTGGTCGACGGCCTGGTCATCTGGGGTCTCACGCTCATCGGGGTCGCCCTGCTGCTCGGCATCCTGGTCCGCTGGAGCTCGTTCTGGGGCGCGATCATGATGCTCTTCTTCTGGGCCGCCAGCCTGGAAGGCGGCCTGCTCCAAGGCCTCCCGCTGGCCCACGGCTGGGTCGTCGACGACCACATCGTCTACATCCTGCTGCTCTTCGGCCTAGGGGCCCTCGGCGCCGGCCGGATCCTTGGCCTGGACAAGGCCTTGGAGGACACCGCGTTCGTCAAGCGCAACCGGTGGCTGACCTACCTCTTAGGCTGACCGGGCCGCCCAACCAGGCATCCGGCCGGATCGAAGATGCCGCCCCACCTCACGCAGCCTTATGTAGAGGGGCTTGGCTGGCCGGCTCGATGCGGTTCGATACCAAGACAACGGGTCTGCTGTTCGCCGGCGTGGTCGTCCTGGCCACGGTGGCCATGTCCTTGACGCCGATGACCTCGCAGACGATCTACATGATGGTCCTACCGTCGATGGTCGTCTACGGCCTCCTGATGCTCTGGCTTGGCACCAAGCTGGGCGAGCACAACGCGTCCGCGTGATCCCAAGGCCCACGGTCGCACGCAGGGGACAGAGCCGGGGGCCGCTGGCCTCAGTGCTCCCAGGTGCCCTTGAGGAGCTTCTGGGTCTCCTCCTTGTGGTCGGTCTCGTCGGTGATCATGTCGTCCAGATGGTTCACCAGGGAGATATCCCCGAAGGCCTCAGCCTTCTCCCGGAGATCGGTGTACCGGCCGATGGCCTCGCTCTCGGCGGCCTCCACGACCTCCAGCATCCCTCGGGGCGTGTCAGGGACCTCGAAGGGCCGGGCCTCGGTGACCGGCTGGCCACCCAGCGCAGCGATCTTATCGGCCAGGAACTGGGCGTGGCCCAGCTCGTCTGCGACCTCGGCCTGGAAGAAGCCCCGGAGCTCGCCCCGGTGGATGCCGCAGACAGCGGCCGCGTAGGTCGTGTACATCATGACGGCCTGGTACTCGTAGGCCAGCGCGTCGTTCAGGTGTTTGACGATCTCGTTTTCTGAGATGGGCATGGCGGTTCCCCGGGATGGAAGGTTGCTGGGGTTAGTTGGACCCTTCGCCAGCCTCCTCGGCGCCCTCCTCCTCGTCCTCCGGAGGGTCAAGCTTGCGGACCACGATCATCGGGCCGTCGAACCGCTCGTCGACCCGCTCGTGGAAGGTGCCCAGGAGCAGGCTGGTCAGGGAGGGCTCGGTCTCCCCCATGACGATGACCTGGTGGTCCAGGCCGGCCTCTGCCAGCGCGTCGATCGGCTGCTCGCTGAAGAGCACCAGTTCCTGGACCCGGGTCTGAGGGATGCCGGCCCGGATCATCTTGTCCCGGGCGCCATGGAGCATCAGCTCGGCCTGGCTGGCCTCGGCCTCGTCGGAGAGGACGTGGGCCAAGGTCACCACGATGTCGGTGTCGCGGACCAGGCTGGCGGTGAAGCTGATCAGGTGCTCGAGGTTGATCGAACCCCGCATGGGCAACAGCAGCTTCTCGACAGGGATCGTGGCCTCCGGGAAGACCACGGCCTCGGCTTGGGCTTCCTGGGCGACCCGGGCGGTGGTCTGCCGGGCATCCTGGGTGAACACCATGCGGTGCTCGACCTCAGCACCGACCTCACGCAGGTCATCGGCCATGGCCTCCAGCGCCTCCACGGCTTGATCCCCGAACTGGTTGCGGGCCTGGCTCGGTGCCGTCTGCCCAGGAAGCTGGTGGTAACCGAGGAGGATGACGTGGGCCTGGCCCAACAGCTCGATCAAGGCCGGGGGCGGGATCTCGTCGGTCAACGGGCGCACGGGCAGCAGGATCCGGGGTCGTTGGGCAGGCTGGTTCAAGCGTCCACCTCCGGTAGTTCGACGTCACGGGCGTAGGTCACGTGCCAGGTGGCGGCCAGGACGAGCAGGGCCAGGCCGACGATCTGGGAGAGGGGCTGCATGAAGAGGATCAGGGCGAAGCTGGCCACCGCACCGATCACCGGCAGCCATGGGTAGCCGGGTGTCCGGAACGACGGGTCGTACCAGGCAGGGGACCGGAAGCGCAGGATCACCATGGCCACGCAGATCAGGCCGTACATGATCAGGTGCAGGAAGCTTGCCACCTCGGCTAGGACCTCGACCTGGCCGGTGGCCACCAGGACCAAGGTCGGCACGCCGGCCAGCACCAGGGCGACGTGCGGGGTCCCGAACCGGAGGTTGATCCGGCTGGCCCCCTCGGGCACCAGGCGGTCCCGGGCCACCGCGTAGATCGACCGGGAGCTGGACAGGATTGACGCGTTGGCGCTGGACAGGGTGGCCAGGAGCCCGGCGCCCAGGATGGCCACGGCACCGAGGACACCGGCCAGCTCCCGGGCGACCTCGATCATGGCGGTCTCGCCCAGGGAGGCCAGGTGCTGGCTGCCGAAGGTGCTGGTGGCCACCAGGATGGTGATCACGTAGAGGACGGTCACGATCAGCACCGAGCCGACCATGGCTCGGGGCAGGGTCTTGGCTGGCTCCTTGACCTCGCCGGCCACGGTGGCCACCTGGGCGAAACCCAGGTACGAGGTGAACACCAGGGCCGCTGTGGTCAGGATCGGCAGGTTCCCGAACGGTCGGAAGTCCTCGGGCGTGGTCTGGCGGCCGAAGAGCCCCAGGGCATCCAGGCTCCCGTACCCCAGGAAGAGGACCAGGATCACCAGCAGGATGCCCACGATCCCGTTCTGCAGCTTGGCGGTGTTCTCGGTGCCCAGCACGCTGAGGCCTGTGAGGAGGCCGCCGGCGGTCAGCGCCAGGGGGAGCACGATGCCGGGGATCTGCAGGCCGGCCTCGGTCAAGAGCGCGGTGGCGTAGTGGCCGAAGCCGACGAGGTAGAAGGCGCTGGCGAAGATCAGCCCGCTCCAGAGGGACAGGCCCACCATGGTGCCGAGCAGGGGGCCCACGCCCCGGCTGATGAAGTAGTAGCCGCCCCCGCTTCTCGGCATGGCGGTGGCCAGCTCGCTGGTCGGTAGCGCCACCAGCATGGCGACCACGCCCCCGATGGCGAAGGACACGGCCGCTGCCGGGCCGGCCTGGCCGGCGGCTAGGCCCGGGAAGACGAAGATGCCCGCGCCGACCATGGTGCCGACGCCGATGGAGAGGGCACCGCCCAGCCCGATGGTCCGCTCGAGCTCGACGCCCTGCTCGACCACCGTGACCTCGTCGGCATCCTCTTGGTACTCGGATGGTGCCGGGTCGGGGCCCTCGGGCATCCTAACCGCTGAAGGGGGGTAGGGGATGTGATACCTTACGGAGGGGAAGAGGCCGGGTCCGAGGCGGCGGTGGGAGGTGAGCCCTTGAGCGGGCGCGACCCGGACCCGGAGAGGGGTGAAGGAGGCAGCCGCGTTGGATCGTGTGGGAAGGCGGCTACCTCGACGCAAGGGCGCTAGGAGACAGCCGACCCTCGCAGGGACCCAATGACCACCGGCACCCATCTGCCTTGAGGCTAGGATTCTAGGTCCAGACCCCCCGGTAACGACACCATAGGGAGAGATCCCGCGTCGGGAGAACCTGATAGATCGCTCCGCGAGGGGAGCTGTGCAGCCTGGTCCCGGTGGCCTCCCCGAAGCGACACCGGGAAGGGCTTTTTGGGTTGCGGGGTCCCGGTGGCAGTCGGGTGGACGTCTCTCGACATGGGGACGGTTGGGGGGGTCGCTCCAGGGAGGGAGGTGGCCGGGTCCGGGGAGAGGAAACAGATGCGAGCGATGGACGTGGCAGCTGCCCGGATCCGGAGGGATGAGGCGGGTAGCCCGACGGCCGGCACGGAGACCGGCCTCTCATCCCTAGGACACGAAGAACGTCCCGGCGTTTGCCCGTTGGGCCTAGACCTCTAGGCTCGATGGTCCCCGGAGACCGATGGGCCCTATTCCCCCTGGAACTCGGGCTTGCGTCGTTCGACGAACGCTGTCATCCCCTCGAGCTTGTCGTCCGTATCGAAGAGAAGGGCCGTGGCGTCCAGCTCCAGGGCCAGGCCCGAGTCGATGTCGGCCTGGAGGCCCTGGTTGACCGTGCGCTTGGCCGAGGCCACGGCCAGCGGCGCGTTCTTGGCGATCTGCCCGGCCAGCTGTTGGGCCGCCGGCAGCAGCTCGGCCCGGGGCAAGGTGCGCAGGGCCAGGCCGATCTCGCCGGCCTGGGTCCCGCTGATCCGCTTACCGGTGTAGATGAGCTCCTTGGCCTCTTGAAGACCGATCAGACGCGGCAGGCGTTGGCTGCCACCGAACCCGGGCTGGATGCCCAGGCCGACCTCGGGCAGGCCCACGGTGGCCTCCTCGGCCATCAGCACCAGGTCGCAGGCGATGGCCAGCTCGAGCCCGCCGCCGAAGGCGTAGCCGTTGACCGCGGCGATGACCGGCAGGCGGCTCTTCTCCAGGCGCCGGGTGACCTGCTGGCCGAGCTTGGCGTAGGCGCGGCCGTCCCAGGGGCCTTGCTCCTTCATCGAGCGGATGTCGGCCCCGCTGGCGAAGGTGGTCCCTTCACCGGTGACGACCAGGGCGCGGATCTCCCCGTCAGCCTCGGCGACGGTCAGGGCCTCGTCCAGGTCGGTCAACAGCTCGTCGTTGAGCGCGTTGAGGGCCGCCGGGCGTTGGAGGGTCAGCGTGGCCACCCGATCCTCGACGGTGAGGGCGACCTTGGGCAGGGTCCAGGTGGCGTTCTCCTCGGCCAGGTCGGCCAGGCTCTCGGGGACGGGGAAGGCCTCCCCCCAGTCCTGGTGGATCCCCTCGACGAGCTTGAGGGCCTTGCCGGTGCCCAACGCGTTCATCATGGCGAAGGGCCCCTGCTTCCAGCGCAGGCCGACGACCGCCCCCTTGTCGGTGTCCTCGGGCGTGGCCTCGCCCTCCTCGACCAGGTGGCAGGTGATGCCGAAGGCCACCCCTCTAAGCCGGTCGGCCACGGGCCCGAAGGCGCTCTCGTCGGCCTCGTCGTCGAGCGCCC
>CAZBKU010000154.1:0-7583 GCA_964492585.1 uncultured Thermoplasmatales archaeon
TCCGAATGGAGGCAACGCCGTTGAGAGGCACCATCGTCATCGCGATCGTTCTAGTGCTAGCGGGTTTCGGCCCTGTCGCCGCTGGCTTCCACCTCAGTGCGGGAGCCAACGACGCCGTGGGCGTCTCCCCCGAAGAAAGCGCCGACGACCCGACGGTCCCCCTGGACCGTCAGTCGGTCGGCCTGACCGACCCTGACAGCTGTTTCAAGGCTGAGCCGACGGCCCAGTCCGTCCAGGACTCGATCTCTACAGACGAGTTCTGTGGCCAACTGGTCTACAACGACCTGGAGGAGACCGACGAGCTCGTCCAACCGGACGCCTCGGTGTTCGACACCGTCGAGCTGGACCAGCACTTCCCGTCGTTCAGCATGGGCGACGGCACGAGCGTGCAGGTCACCCAGTTCGACGTCGTCCAGGTCGCTGAGGCCGGGTTCGGCTACTTCAGCGACGGGTTCTCCACCTGCTACGTCCCCGGCTCGGGCGACGTCTACAAGGATGCCCACGACGCCGGCAACGACGTCGGCCTGACCCCGAGCTCGGAGAAGGTCGAGGAGGAGGAGCCCAGCGCCGCTGCCAACCCCTGCGACATCTACGTGGGTGCCCAGCTGGCCTACCCCAACGCCGTCAACCTGGCCCAACAGGAGACCGACGCCATGGACATGAACGGCTGGATGATGCCCAACGGGAAGACCAAGTGGATCGGCTTCCTGAGCGGCAACGTGGGCACCGACTCCGCCTGCCAAGACGTCGTCTTCGACGACGACGTCCTGCTCGGTATCGTCAAGGGCGAGGAGACCGCTGGCATCGACGTCAACTGCGACGGCGACGCAACCGACGCGGGTGCCGCCGGTGAAACCGGCGGTCTGCCCTCCAACGCTGTTCCCCGGGTCTGCGGGTTCTTCCCCGCCGAGGATCCGGACGGTTACGCGCTGGAATCCGCGTGCGAGCTTGAGTTCTTCTGGATCGGCCCCGAGGAGAAGCCCGATCCGAGCGCCAGCCCGGAGGACCCCTTCTTCGACTCGAACGACTACTCTGACTGGTGTGCCTCTCGTGCGTACATGTGCGGGAGCGAGACGCCGGCGTGGTACGCCGAGTTCCTGTCCGATGCTCTGGGCGGTCACCCGCTCAACCAGATCCTCATCCAGGAGCACAGCACCACCGGGTACGACGTCTTCCACTGGGTCGCCGCACCGACGCAGAGCGACTGCGGCGGCGACCAGGAGCCCGGCTTCATCTTCGAGGCCGCGCCTGGCTCTGGAGCCGATGCTGCCTACGCGGCTCACGACCTCGACGTCTACACGACACCGAGCACCGCCGTGGGTGTCCGCTCGATGTCCAACGTCGACGCCGCGGCCAACGCCTTCGTCAACGGGACCGCCGGCGACCCTGTCGGGACGGTCCTCGACGAGGCCGACTCGGTCATCCCGCCGGAGGTCAGCGCTGCGGCCACCGAGACCCAGGCCCAGGTGGACAACGCCACCCTGTTGGTCCACAAGAACAGCGTCCAGGAGCCCAACGCTCATGGTGACACGAGCCAGATCGCCATCCTCGGCGACGGCGAGAAGTCCTTCCTCGATGGGGACGGTGTCGCCACCGATACAGAGCTGACGCGCTCCCTTGAGGAGAGCGACATCGCCGCGTGCGATATCTTGCGCGGCTTGGAGGGCGACCAGGAGTCCGTGGCCGATCCGTGGGTGCCGTACTTCGATATCCGCACCGTCCGGGACGTCACCGGTGACGGCCTGCTCGTCTCCGTGGATGCCTTCGACCCCTACCTGACCACCGACCGCAACCAGGACGACCAGAACCGCCCTGGCCCGTTCCAGTACTTCCACTTCGGTGAGGTCGGTATGATCACCGACAAGGAGGACGACGGGTTCGCCCCCGACGGCAACAACCGGATCTTCCCCGGTGCCGACGACCTCTACAACGAGGACTGGGCCTACCCCCTGTTCTGGGACATGCACGTCGACATCGCCGACAACGGCGACGTGACGGTCGACCGTGACGGCGGGTGCGAGTACACCGGTGTCAGCCAGATGACCGGGAGCCTGCCCGGTCTGATGGAGGACGCCGGCTACGGCAAGCACACCGGCCTGATCAACGTGTACTACCTGGAAGAGCCCACGTACATCATGAACTTCAACACGTTCGACCTCTACCCCTTCCTGGGGCAAGAGGCGTTCGTGACGATGTCCGCCAACTACGTGGAGATCCTCCGCGAGGGCATGGGCGATGACGTCACCGACCCTGGCGACGACGCCTCCGGTCAGGTCTCCAACTCCGTCGGCCTGGTCCGGGGCTTCATCAACGACGTCCTGGAGAAGATGCCGCACGAGCTCTCGAGCTACGACGGTCCGCTGGTCTGGCAGCCCGAGGGGGTCAACACCCCGGACGGTTCCGTCGACGACCAGGTGACCGTGCTGCCGGTGGAGACCGATCCCGAGGCCCCGGACGACTTCTCGGGTAACTGCGACTTCCCCGGCTTCGGCTGGCAGAACAGCTGGTCCTTCGCCCACGCCTGTGGTGCGCCCCAGGCCAGCGTGTGCCAGGGCGACACCGTGGCCGCCGGCTACTTCATGCAGGTCACGGCGGACGGTCCGCTCGGCGACACCGTCGGTGGCACCAACGCCATCCCGGCCTTCAAGCCGGGCGGCGACTCCGACGACGCCTACGTCTTCGGGACCGGGTACAAGAAGATGTTCGACATCGATCCGTTCGACAACGACCCGAACCGCAACCTGCCCGAGCGGACCAACCCGTGCACGCCGGCTGACTTCGAGACCGGTGTCCGGGTCGAGTGCCCGCATCAGGTCACCGAGGTAGAGGTCACCCCCAGCGGTACCGGCGCGATCGATGTCAGCTGGAAGCCCGTCCCCGAGGAGGACGGCGTGGCTGACCGCAACGTCGGTGACTACGACTACGTCATCGAGGTGCGCGACGGCGACGGCAACCTCCTCACCACCGACGGCGACGGCAACCCTGTACCGGTGACCGACACCGACGACGACCATGAGGAGACCATCACCGGCCTCAGCGCCGGAGAGGTCACCGTGACCGTCCGTGGCCAGTACAACTTCGAGACGCAACTGGACACCCCCGACGGTCCGCGACCGGCCAGCTTCGATCGGCTCGGCCCGCGCTCCGACGGCGTCCCCGCCACCGTCTCCTAGGCCACCGGCCTAGGCAGCGGCCCTTCCGCGGGGGCACCCCCCCGCGTCTTCGCTCTTCTTCCTCTCTCCGTCACCCATCAGGGTGATCGCTCCGCCGGGATGGGAGCAGGATCTGCGGGCCTCTGTGTCCACGCTGGTTCCTGTGGTTGGCCCACGGGTCCACCGCCGGTGAACACGGAAACCTCTAACCGGAGGACCCGGATGCCCCGGGCCATGCGGGCTATGGCAGCCGTGGCGGTCGTCCTCCTGCTCCTGATCCCCACCGTGGTCCAGGCCGAATCGCCCGGACCGTTGGGGAGCACCATCGACGACCACCTGGGTCAGGTCAGCGACGACCTCGAGAACGCGAACGCCACCTACGGCGACCGTGAGGAGTTCCAGAAGGCCCGCTTCGAGCTCCAGCAGGGTGCCGGCATGTTGCTCTCCAACGCCACACTGCTGGCCGAAGAGCATCTGATCCGGGCCCAAGCCGCCATCGCGACCGGTCGTCTCAGGGCCCAAGCCCAGGGCTCGGCCAACCCTTCCGAGGAGGTCATCAACCGGGCAGAGGAGATCGCCTCCCAGGCCGACGAGCTGATCATCCAGGTCCGAAGCGATCTGCGGACCATGGAGCGCACCGGCCTGGAGCCGGTGGCCTTCGACGGTGGCCTGGCCGTGGCCCACACGTTGATCCGGGCCATGGAGCTCAGCCAGGACCACCGGATCGCCTTGAACGCCTGGGAGGATGGCGATCACTCCCCGAGCACCGAAGCCCAGGTCGTCTCCGGCGCCATCGGGGCGCTGAGGATCGCCACCGTCGCCCAAGATCTCCTGGCCGACGTCGCCGAGGCCCGCCAGGACGCCCGGGTCCAACCGTTCGTCTCCCACGACCGGCTCCAACGCCTGGCCGATCAGCGGGTCAACTGGACCGAGGGTAAGGGAGGCCCGGCCCTCCAGAGCAGCCAGGCTCGGGTCGATGCTTTCCACCGGGCCGGCGACCAACTGCTGACCCTGGCGGCCAGCATGATCTTCGTCCAGAACCTGGCCAGCAACGGTCTGCTCACCGAGTACGAGCAGGGCAGGACCGATCCCCTGGCCACGGCGATCAACCTCTACAACGCGACGGCCGGCGACGCCGAGGGCTGGGTCGAGCGGTACGACGCCGGCCTCATCCAGCAAGGCCTGGGCAACAACTTCTACGAGCCCGGGGGCCCCATCGTGGCCGCCGACACCCAGGCCGAGCAGACGAGCGATCTGCCCCTGTGGCTGGCCGGTGTGGCCTTGCTGGTCCTGCTGGTCATCGGGACCGTCGTGTTCGTCCGACGACAGGGATGATGCCAGGCCTCCGCGGTCCAGACGCCATGCGTGGATCCGCGCCAGGGCCCATGGCCTGTCGCCCGACGTGACGGGCAGATAGGACCCAGGCGGGTGACACGCGACCTGCTAACCTGGCCCAGGCAGACGTTGGTCCAAGGCCCCAGCGGCCACCGCTCGGGGTACAGAGATGGTCAGTCGTGGTCGGTCGTCCCTAGAGGGTCACGATAACGCTTTTATCGGGGCTCACTGATGGACCCATGTTAGGTCCTGGCTGGGAGGCCGACCTGACAGAGGCGAGAGGCATGAACAGCAAACTCATCATAGCGGTCCTGTTGGTCACGGGGACGATCCCGTTCGTCGCGGCCCCGGCGGCCAACGCAAGGCATTTCAGCGCTGGCGCCGAGGACGCGGTCCTCGTGTCGCCGGTAGAGGAAGAGAACAACCCGAGCGTCCCGCCGGACGGTGACTTCTTCACCGCGGCGACCTCGAGCGAGGAGACCGACGAGGACGCCGAACAGGAAGCCCATCGGTCCCTGGAGGCCGAGGCGGCCTGTGGGCTGCTCGTCTACAACGAGGGTAAGGGCAGCCATGAGCAGGTCAGTCCCCCGGACCAGACCTACAACGCTCAGACCACCGAGCTCCGCTTCGACGCCGTGTACACGACCACGGTCAGCAGCTACGGCGGCGTCAGCGGCTGCACGCCTTTCTGCCCAGAGTTCCCGGGCCGGGCCGTGTACGACACCGTCCACGACACCGGCAACATGGTCGGGTTGACCGAGGACTCCGAGGATGCCGACTACGACACGGACGGGAACTACGTCATCAACGCGAACCTGCTCGTCCCGCACTCCACGGTCGCCGCCTCTCAAGCGACCGGGGAGTACGAGAACAACGGTTGGCTCTTCCCGGTGTACGACGAGACGATCGTCGCGTTCCTCGAAGAGCGTGACGAGTCCACCGGCGAGTTCGTACCGGTCGGACCCGACCGGCTTGAGGCGATCGTCGCCGCAGAGCAGGGTGTGGGTGGCAACCTCGACTCGCGAGCCACCTCGGAGGTGTGCCTGTACAGCGCCGATCAGAAGATCACCACGGGCGCATCCGACGTCACGTCGTGCGAGACAGGCTTCGAGTGGGTCGACGAGCCAGAGCAGGACCCAAACGGTCCGGTCTACCAAGGCCCGTACACCAACCGCTGCAGCAGCCCGACCTACTCCTGCGGGCAGCTTGGCCCCTACTGGCAGGCCAACGTGGTCTGCTCCTTCGGCCTGAGCGTCTGTGTCGACCACGACAAGGCTGATCTGGTGGTCGCAGCTGCCTTCGAGCGCGACGGGTACGACACGACCCGTGACTACGATGTATGGCACTACGCCGTCGCGCCGGTCCAGAGCGCCTGCAACGGTGACCAGGAACCCGGCTTCCTGTTCGACTCCACCGAAGGCGCATCGTTCTTGGCCCACGACCTGGATGTCTACGAGCCGGCGACCGCGCCCGCGAACTTCGACCAGCTCATGCCGGTCGAGGATTGGCAACGGGCCTTCTACGATGAGAACAACCCTGCCAAGCCCATCCGGGACACCTTGCTGCCGATCCCGGTCCGGACCCTGGCGACGACCGTCGACCAGACCAGCACCTTCGATGACTTCAGCAAGGTCGACCGCGCGGAGCCCAACGCCGCCGGTGACACGAGCCAACAACTAGAGGTCATCCCCCGGGACCTGGAGAGCGACCCGTGCGCCGAACTGGTCGAAGCGGATGTCTTCGGCGACATGCCTAACGAGGACGACCACACGTCCGATCCATGGGTCAACATCGCGAGCAACGATGTCAGCCGCGATCTGGTCGTGCAGAACGGCGACGTGGCCGGCATCGATTTGTTCAACAACGACGCTGACCACCAGGACGCCGACAACCGGCCTGGCCCCTCGCTCTACTACAACAGCGGGGCTGTGGGCATGTTCACCGACAAGAACGACGACGGTGACTACGATCAGGCCGGCTCGAGCGAGGCGCTGACAGAGATCCAGCGCGTCGGTGCCTACCCGATGTACTACGACATGTGGGTCGCGTTCGACGACAACGGCGATCCCCAGGTCGACGACGAGCGGGGCTGCCTCTGGAGCGACGACAAGGGCACCCTGCCAGGCGTCATGGCGTCTGCCGGCTACGGCATGCGGACCGGGCTGATCCAAGCGGTGCTCCTCAACGAGCCGACCGCCCTGGTGAACTACGGGACCAACGATGTCTTCAACTTCACCGAGCCCGGCCCCAAGGTGTTCCTGTTCGCCACCCAGGCCATCCACGCCCTGTCCGGGGACTCGCTGGTCGACTTCAGCGATGGCGGGGACGGCACGATCGATGGCGAGATCCTCGATCTCCTGGACACGCTCCCTGTGGACACCGCGCAAGCTGAACTGATCGCTGCGAACGAGCTGGAGCTCAGCGCCGATCAGAAGAGCGATTTCGGGGACCAGTGTGGCACATCGACGGGGAGCTACCTCAGCAATTGGGCCTTCCTGCATGACTGCACCGCGTCCGATTGCACCGACGACACGATCGCCACCGCCTACACGTTCGAGCTTGAGCAGGACACGATCGGCGAGGGTGGCGACGGCATCCCGTTCTTCCAGGCTGACGGCGAGACGGACTACGAGTTCGGCGCCGGCCAACACACCTGGGTGGATGTGGATCCCTTCGACAACGATCCCGACCGCAACTTCGTGGAGGACGCCGCCCCCTGTTCGAGCGCGTCGACCACGTGGACGGATCCCGACTTCGGGAACCGATCCGAGTGCCCGGGAGCTGCCAGTGGGCTCACAGCGACCGAGAGCTCCGGCTCCGTGCAGCTCAGCTGGGACACCGTGGACAACGCCAACGCCTACCTCGTGAAGCGGACCAACGAGGACGACCAGACCGTGACCCGCACCGTCGTCAGCGGCGCGTCGACCACCTCGTACACCGACACCGACGTCACGTCGGGCACGACCTACACCTACGAGGTCGCCGGTCTCTACCAGTACCAGAACCTGGACGCGCCTGACCGGCCCGGTCCCTTCACGCTACCGCAGACGGTCACCATCCCGTAGGCGGTCGGCGTCGGTCCGTCCGGGGGGCTTC
>CAZBKU010000155.1:0-7569 GCA_964492585.1 uncultured Thermoplasmatales archaeon
AGGTCAAGCAAGGCGATAGGAGGGACGTACTCCCCGAGCCCCGCGCTGGCGCCCGGGATCCCTCGAGCCTGGACGGAGTAGTCGCTGGCGAAGGCTTGGCTTCGGTCACCGGAGATGGCACGCAGGTCGCCATCGAGATCGATGACCGCGGCGAGGCTGCCGGGGTCCTGTGTGTACCCGATCGACTCGTGCAGGGCCTCCATGTGGTCGCTGCCCTCCTGATCGATGAGCATGGCCAGGCCGGCGCCGGCGGCGTAGCCGATGCTCCGGTTGTCGCCCAAGTAGGTATCGTCGCCGCCCAGGTCGACCAGGAGGCTAGGGACAGCAGCAGCGGCCAACGAACCGCAGTAGACGGGGACGATGACGTAGATACATCCATCATCGCCCGTGTCGTCGTTCTCCTCGGCCTCCCCTGATCTGGCGACCGTGCCGTTGTAGAGCGTGTCCTCTCCGAACGTGAGGGTCAGGAGCGGCGGGTCCTGGACCTCCTCAGGCTGACCGAAGAGGAGCAGGTCCTGGTCGCTCTGGATGGCGAGGTTGAGGAACACCATCGACAAGCTGGGGGCATCCCGTCCGGTGAAGTTGATCTGACCGACACGGATCGTCTCCTGGCTTTCCGGTGAGGGGGCCCGGTCGGTCGTGATATGCGCGGCGGTCTTGAACCGGAGGTCATCGCGTTGGCCGCTGATGAAGATGCCTGCCCCGGGGAACCCGCCGTCGGGGTTCCAGTCTAGGTTCCTAGCGTACCAGAAGTGCGCCGGTTCGTACCCTGAGACGTTCATCCGGGTCGGCTCCGCGCGGACCTCCCGGTCGTCGAGGATGACGGTCGGGACGGGGAGCTGGTCGGGGCCGCCGACATCCAGGAGCATCGCGCCGAGCTGGTCGGGGGTAGGGTGGACCCACTCCCGTACGATCTGGTGCAGGACATCCTGGCGGCTCTGGGCGATCCCTTGACCGCCGAGCAGATCGTCCAGGTGGTAGCTATCGTGGCCTCCCGTGTCGACCAGGACCCCTTGGCCGTGGCGGACCAGCGACATGTAGAACCCGAAGCCGTCGGCCTGGTTCCCGAAGAGGAAGCCGTCCTGGACGACGGCAGGGTCGGGGGTGTCGACCCAGGCCTGCGACCGGTTCTGGGATGCGTACCGATCGTTGCCGGCCAGGTCGATCAGGGCGGCGTGACCCCAGGCCTCGCTGGCACCCTGTGCCATCTCGCTGCCGAGGTAGTCGTCGTCGCCGTCGGCGTCGACGAGCAGGCCCAGGGCCAGGCCGCGGGCCGAGCCCTGGATGACCTCGCCGGTGTCGAGGTAGGTGTCGTTGCCGCCGGCGTCGACGACCATGGCGGCCATGGGCAGTCCGGTGGGGATGCCGTAGTGGGCCTCGGTGTTCTGATCGGACAGGAGGGCTGCCAGGGTGGGGCCCACACCGATCGGATCGTTGCAGACGACGCCCGGACCGGGGCAGAGCTGGTCGTCCTCGTCGGTGAGGATGTCGACGATCAGGGGACCGCTGGCGCGATCGACGACGTCCACCTGGACGTTGATGCTACCGGCATCGATGCCGCCGGCGTTGTTGTGGTAGATGTCGTCCCCGCCGGGGTCCAGCACGATCATATGCCAACCGGGCTGGGTGGCTGGATCGTCGTCCTCAGCCGTGACGTTGGGATCGGCGAAGGTCTTCTCCTCGGTGCTGCCGGTGGGTAGGGTGAGCGCGCCCAAGCTGACGTTGGTATCTGCACCGACCTGATCGAGCAGACCTCGGGTGGTGTTGGCCAGCTCGCTGACGGTCGATCGGGCCTGGGGTTCGCCGCCCAGGGTCTTGTCGAAGGTGTCGTCGCCAGGCGTACCGACGACGATCAGGCCCAGGGGATCGCTCCAGGGCCCGGGGCCGATGGTCTGGCCAGCGGGGCTCTCGGCGATGATCTCGTAGGCCTCGTTGGCCGCGGCACGTGCCTGGTCGGCTGCGCGACGGACCTCCTTGAGGGCTTGCTCGCCCTCGCCGGGGTCCTGGTCGGGGGCCTCGTGGCTGGCCGTGGTGGCCAGGTGTGGCAGGGCGTCGGCCACGGCGTGCTGGTAGTCGGCCGTGGCGGCGACCAGCGGGGCAAGCGCCTCCTGGTAGGCCGGCGGAAGCTGGTCGACGGCGGTGTCGACCCGGGGCTCCAGGGCGTCGACGGTCTCCGGCGAGAGGCCCATGGCACCGTACAGGTCGAGCATGCCGTCGGCCAGGGAGGGCACGGCCAGGGTGAAGGTGACGGGCTCCTGGTCGGCCGTGGCCGGTGCCTGGTCCCAGACCGGGTGGTTGCGATACTGGTTGAGGGTGGGCATCTCCTGGTCCAGGGCGTGGGCCATGGTGACCGCGCCCAGGACGCTGGCTGCCTGGTGGTCGGTGGCCATCAGCTGGGTGGCGATGCCGTGGGCGGCCACCACGTGACCCAGGGCCAGGCCAAGGTCCTCGGGCAGCGGGGGCAGGGCATCGACGTAGGCGATGTCCGCGTCGCCGCTGGCGGGATGGGTGAGCGCGGCGACCTTCAGGGGGACAGGCCGGTCGATGGTGATGGGCTCGATCGTGTCCGGTGCTGCCCGGAGGAGCGGGGCCAGGCGGGCCATGATGGTGCCCTCGGCAGCGGTGGACGATCGAAGATGCGGGAGCAGGCTGGCGATGGTGGCCTCGTCCGTGCTGGCGGGCTCGGTGTGGACCCCATCGGTGCCTTGGTCGCCGCTGGCTCCGGTCTTGCCGGTGTCCAACCCGGCGGTCTGGTCGGTGTCGGAGCCGGGAGCTTGTCCGCTGGTCGTCCCATCGTCACCGTGGTGGTACAACGCGAAGGGTACCGCCACGCTGGATGCGAGAAGGAGGATGACCAGGGGTAGGACGATCTTCTGGTTCATGACTGAGCCCGCCAGGCCGAACGACCTTCGGAGTGGGTTTAAAGATTGTGGTGAGGCTGTGTTCAGGTGCCTATCCGCTTGCGCCGTCCAACCCAGTTTAGAGCCGCCAGAACGGCGATCCAGAGGACCCAGGTTGGACCTGGGATCGGGCTGGGGTCGGCCGTCGTTCCGTCGCCGTCACCGGCGGTGCTCGTCGACCCGTCGGACACGGTCACGTTGACCGTATGTGTGGCCTCGTCGCTGGCCAAGACCAGGGTGTGTCGGCCGGGGTCGAGGGATAGGTCGACCTCGTCGCTGGGGCCCGTTCCCTGCCAGACCACCTCCCCGTCGACGGTGAGCGTGGCCGGATCCGAGGTCCAGATGCTCGCGGTCAGCTCGGGGTCCACGATCTGGCCCTCCAGGGGCGAGAGCAAGGCCAGCACCTCGCTGCCGCCCTGGGGCCACTGCTCCGGGGCTTGACGGGCCGAGCCCGCTTCCCCGGGCCCGGTATCGTTGCCCCGGGTCCCCTCGAGCAGCGTGACGGTGTGGTTGGTGGTGTGGACCCGGCCCGAGGGGTGGAAGGCGTCGACCTGGAACGTGGTGGTGTCGTTCATCCGGAACTGGAAGCGTTCCCCGTCGCCCACGACCTGGTCAGCGACCCGCCACCGGACCCGCAGGGGATCGAAGGAGGGCAGGACCTGGAGGCTCACGTAGTCGTCCTTGTAGGCGGCCAGGGCCCCGTCGACGGCGATACCGCTGCCGCCCTCGACCGGGATGTAGAGGGTCGTGCCCAGGGTCGTCGTGCGGTCGGCCTCGTCGGTGACGAACAGCCGGATGCGTAGGGTCCCCTCCTCCAGATCAGCCAGGGTGACATTGGCCCCGGTGTACTCCCGGGTCTGGCCGCCGGCATCCACGACCCACCGGTACGTGGAGATGTTGCCGTCGGGATCCCAGCTTGGCGTCCCATCCATGATCAGGCTGTCACCGGCATGGGGGTGGGCCGGATGGAGCTTGAACCGAGCGTTGGGTCGCTGGTCCAGGGTGTACCAGGTCAGCTCCCAGTCGTGCTCGACCGGGAGCTCGTGGCGGCACTCGTTGGGGCTGCTGGGCGCCTGATCCAAGCCCTCGGTCTCGACGACCCGGACGGCGGCCCGGGCCTCGGGGCTGTGGTAGGTGGTCACGCGTTTGCAGTCGTTGAGCCGGACGGCCACGATCTTGAGGGCATCGAACCCCCCCGCAGGGACCTCGACGGTCTCCCACGGGTGGGCGCGCACCTGCCAGGACTCGTTGACACCTCCGCGGGCGCTCGGGTTGGTCTGGGAGACCGAGTGGTGGGTCTCGAACTGCCAGAACGGGCCGGGGCAGGTCTGGCTGCCCTGGAAGACGATGGTCTTGGGCGGGTCCCAGAACTCGATCCGGTGGGTCTCCCCACCCTCGGGACCCGGCGTCCAGGTGTCCTGGCTGAGCTTGGCCAACGGCCAGGGCGTCTGTTCGGCGAACCGGACGAACCGGCCTCGTTCGGTCCACGCGCCGGCCTCGCGCTCCATGAACCCGACGGTCGTGGTGTTGTGATGACCGAACTTGCTGGAGGTCAACCGTTGGTCGATGATCTCCTCGAACCGCTCGACGCCCTCCTGGTCCTCGTAGGCCCACTCGTAGCTCTCGTGGACCTCCGGCGGCGTGAGGCACCGGGGCTCGTCATCCTCCTCCTGGGCCTCGACGGTCGGCAGCGGCAAGGCCCCGGCCAGGAGGACCAGGACGAGGGCGGCGGGCACAAGCCGTTTCACGTCTGGTTCCTCCAGAAGCGGACCACGGCCAGGAGGATGACCGCGCCCAGGCCGGCCACCAGCCAGATCGGCGGCCCGTCGCCACCGGCCTCGCTGGTGGCCTCGGTCTGTCCGGGGGTGGCCAGCTCGGTGCCAGGCTCATGCTCGGGGCCGCCGTAGGCCTGCTGGAGGATGCCGACGTGCTCGGCACCCAGGTGGACCAACGAAGCAGCGTAGGCCCCGCTGTTGGCCCGGTCGTCGCCGGTGATGTTCTCGGTGAGGGTGAGCGTCAGGCGGCCGCTGGCGATCGCCCCGGTCGGGAGATCCCCGGGGATGCCCAGCTCCTCGACCCAGGCGTCGACAGGATCGGCTGTCTCCTCGAAGAGGGCGCTGGCGATCTGGAAGGGGTCGGTAGCGCTGTTGTCCCGGCGGTGTTCGGTCTGCAGGCCGTTGAACGCGAGATCCTGGAAGAGCACCGTGTAGGCCGCCAACGCCAGCAGATGCTCGCCGTTGCTGTGGATCGTCTTGAACCGGTCGTAGGAGCGCTGGACCAGGGGGGAGGCCTGCCCGTCGGCCCAGGCGGCCCGGTCGTCGGCGATCGCTTCGAGCGACCGGGCGTCGAGCACCGAGGTCGCCGAGGTCTCTTGGCGGGCCTCGGCCACGTTGGCCAGCGTGTCCTGCGCAACGTGGGCCATGCGGAGGGCGCCGGAGGCCCCGGTCATCACCGACCGGACCACCTGCTCGCCGTGGTCGCCCTGCTCCCAGCTCCGGATGGCGATCTGGTACTGGTGGCGCATGTCCATGACCCGGACCAGGGTGTGGGCCACGGCCAGGCCGCCATCCAGGCCGATCTGCTCCATACTGGACAGGTCGCTTCGGACCTGTCTCAGGATGTCATCGGCCTGGCCGATCTTGGCCTCTGCAGCCTCGACGAGCTGCTGGGAGGTATCGGTGGACCCCTGGGCCTCGGCACGGGCCTTGCCGGTCTCCAACGCGCCGGTGGCCTTGATGAGGCCGTCCTCTGCCAGGATGGTGGCGTTGTTGACCAACGAGAGCCCCGCCCGGCCCAGCTCGGCCCGGGCCAGGCGGAATTCCTCGCGGGGCCCGTAGGTCTCGTTGGCCTGCTCGATCCCGTCGCGGGTCAGGCCGATGTGATCGTCCAGGGTCGTGGCCAGGGGGCCAGGGGCCTGGCCGGCGGCCACACCGGTGGGTGCGATCAACAGGAAGCTCAGGAGGAGAGCCACCCCAGCACGCATGTCGACGGCATCTGGGTCCCCCGCTTATAGGTTTGTCCTGTGCCCCTCCCGGTGACGGACACGGTGGTCACCGTGGCCCGGTCCGCGCCCGGCATCGGGGCTGCCTCCCGGTCTAGGCTCGGCCACGCCCGCTGCCCCGTCGTCCGAGCGTGTAGGCCAGGGCGACGCCGACCATCGTGAGCAGGGTGAGGGTCGAGCCGGCCGTGGGGATCTGATCGGAGCCTGCCTCGGCGCCCGGGCCGTCAGGCAGCGGCTCCAGCCCGGGGCCTCGAGCGGTCACGTTGACCTCGTGCCGGCTCTGATCGGAGGACAGGACCAAGGTGTGGCGACCCGGCTCCAAGGCCAGATCGACGGTCGCCTGGGGCCCGGTACCCGACCAGACCTCCTGACCGTCCACGGACAAGGTGGCCGGCCCCGAGGTCCAGATCTCGGCCTGGGTGTCCGGCTCGACGACCTGGCCTTCCAGCGGATCGAGCAGCGCCAGCACCCGGGAGCCGCCGGCCGGCCAGGCCTCCAGGGCCCCGCGGACCCCACCGGCCGATCCGTTGGCCTGGCGGCCGTCGTCGGTGGTGGCCGTGAGCGTCCCTGGGGGGACCCGCGTCACGGTGTGCTCGGTGGTGTACGTACGCCCCGACGTGTGGAGCGCCGAGACGGTCAGGGTGTGGTTGGCCTCCATGCGGAACGTGTAGATGGGGCCGTCACCGACGATCCGGTCGCCGTGCCGCCATTGGATCCGCAGCGGATCGAACGGCGTCGCTGCCTCCAGGCGCACGATCTGGCCGGGTTCAGCGGCCAACGGTCCGTCGACCCCGATGGTGGTCTCGCCGGGCATCGGGATGTGGAAGGTGGCGCTCCGCCGGCTGATGCGATCGGCATCGTCGGTCACGTAGAGCCGGATGCCCAGCGTGCCGGCCGGCACGTCCCGGATCGAGATCCTCTGGCCATGTCGCTCGACGGTGCCATCGTGGGTGAGGATCTCCCATCGATAGCCGGTGACGTTGCCATCCGGATCGTAGCTTGGCCCCGCATCCAGGCGCAGCGTGTCCCCGGCCTCCGGATGCTCCGGGGTCATCTGGAACCGTGCGACGGGTCTCTGGTCGAGGATGTACCAGGCAAGCTCCAGGGTCTCGGTGGGGGCCCCGGAGCGGGGGCCCCGCTCGATCAGGACCGCGTGCCCGGCCTCGGGGCTCCACCAGGTGTCCACCGTGAAGAGGTCCTGTTCCCGCACCGCCCGGACGTGGAGAGCCTCGAAGGTGCCCGCCGGCACCGTCACGTTGGTCCACTGGAGAGCCCGAGCCTGCCAGGTCTCGTTGCGCTGCCCGCCGGCCGGTGGATCGCCACCGCGCGCGATGACGTGGGTGGTCTCGTGCGTCCAGGCATCCCCGACACAGGTCTGTTGCCCGTCGTGGACGATGCGAAGCGGGGGTTCCCAGACCTCGATGGTCCGCTGATCCTGTCCCCCTGTGTGGGTGCGCGTGTCGATCTGGGTCAAGCCCATGGGGTAGGGGCCATCGTCGTTGAACGTGCTGAACCGGCCGGAGCGTAGGGTCTGGTCCTCCTTGATCTCCATGAACCCGTAGCTGGTCATGTTCCATTGCCCGTACCGGCTGATCGTGGGCCCGGTGCGGACCACCTCCTCGAACCGGTGGATATCGTCCTGGTCGATGTACTCCCACTCGTAGTCCG
>CAZBKU010000156.1:0-7494 GCA_964492585.1 uncultured Thermoplasmatales archaeon
AGTCGGCCACGTACCCGCCCTCGTGTTTGTAGCGGGTGTAGTCCGAGGGCCGGTAGCGGTGGGTCTCGCGGCGCTTGAGGTAGACGGCCACGTGGTCGTAGGCCTCGGGCGCCTGGGAGGGGACCTCGCGCAGGTGGGCCAGGCGTTTGAGCAGGAAGGCCAGCTTCGGGCTGATGACCAGGGTCCGCCCGGTGGCCTTGGCGACCTGTTGGAGGGTATCGAAGCGGGTGGTGTCCTTCCAGCCGAACTCTGCGATGGCCAGGCCGTCGGTGCCTTGGACCAGCTCGGTGACGTCGCGCTGGACGCCTGCCTCGTCGTCGCCACCGGTGTCGGCGATCCGCGTGCCTTCGCTGAGCACGAGATCGGGGCCCAGGCCCTCGGTGACCTCACGCAGGACCTTGGTCCGCTCGGTGAGGGCACCGTGGAACCGGATGTCGCCGGTGTAGAGGATCCGTTTGCCGCTGGGGGTCTCGACCAGGAAGGCCGCGGCCCCGGGGACGCTGTGGTCCACCGGGATGGCCATGACGCGGAACGGGCCCAGGTTGAACCAGGCGTGCTCGGGGCACACCTCGATCGTGCGCTGGACGGTCTCCGTGTCGACCTTGAGGTCGCCGGGGAACGTGGCCCCGCCACCCAGCTCCTCCAGGGCCCGCCGACGGACGGTGACCACCTCGCCGTCGATCCCGCTCCCGCCGATGGCGTCGATGGCCTCCAGCATCGTCCGCGTGGTGCGGGTGCAGTAGACCGGGATCTCGGGGTCGACGAAGGCCAGGTCCTGGAAGTGGTCGACGTGGGCGTGGGTGACCAGCACGCCGTGGACGAACGGCTCCCCGGTGCGCTCGCGGTAGGCAGCCGCGCTCTCGGGCAGATCCCGTGTCGTGACGTCGTCGGCCAGCTCGATGAGATCGTCGCGGTAGATGCCGTCGACGTCGGGCAGCAGGCCCAGCTCGAGCAGGTCGGCCAGGGCCGTGGTCGTGCGCGGGTTGAGGAACTCCTCGAAGAACCGGCCCCGAGCACCCAGGCTGGTACCGAAGTCGAGGTAGACCCGGTCGTCGCCGTCCTCGACGAGCAGCTTGTTGCCGCCGATCTCGTTGAGGCCGCCGTGGAGGTGGACGCGGACGGTCACAGCGGGTCAAGGGGTACGGCCGGCTAAAAGAGGGCGGGTGGGGTGGCCGGAAGGACCGGGCCGACCCGCGCCCTCGAGCACCCCCGGCGTTGCGATCGCCGGTGGCAGGGGTCACGGTACCCGCAGCTGATCGGCCTCGGTGAAGACCCGCTCGCCCAAGAGCGTGGTCGTGACCAGGCTGGTCAAGCCGCCGGCGGCGAAGACCATGGCCATGATCACGAACTGGTACTCGGCCGCGTAGATCGGGTTGGCTCCGGAGAGGACCATGCCGGCCATCAAGCCTGGGATCCAGACCAGGCCCAGGCTCTTGAGCGAGTCCACCACCGGGATCAGCGAGGCCCGGACGCTGGCCCGGACGTGCTCGACGATGGCCCGGTCGGTCGGGGCTCCCAGGGCCAGCCAGGCCTCGATCCGGTCCCGTTGGCTGGCCAGCTCGCCCTTGAAGCGGTCCAACGCGACGGCGTTGGTCTTCATGGAGGCGGCGATGATCATGCTCCCGACGGGGACCAGGTTGCGCACGGTCGGGTCGATGGCGCCGGCCAGGGTCATGGTGACGATCACCAGCCCGGCCCCGACGACGACGCCGAGCAGGGAGACCCAGAGCACCTCAGGCAGCTCCCGGGCACGGTCGTGGCTGATCCAGGCCGCCCCGGCGATCATGCCGGCCAGGATGACCGCGCTCCAGACCAGGTCGACGGTGAGCAGCAGCCCGAGGACCGCGCCCATGGCCAGCACCTGGATCAGGCCACGGCCCAGGGCCAGGCCCATCTCACCTTCGAGGCCAAGGGTCCGCCACCGGGAGAGACCGAGCACGATGACCGCGGCCACCGAGGCGGCCAGGATCTGGACGGCGCCCTTCAGCACGACAGGCTCCTGGAGCCACTGGAGGATCGAGCTCGCCAGGCTCATCCGATCACCTCGTCTGGGACGTCCTGGTCGACGACCCGGCCCTCCTCCAGGACCAGGACCCGGTCGGCCAGGCGCCGGGCTTGCGCGGGATCGTGGCTGACCAGGACCACGGCCAGCCCGAGGTCGTCGGCCAGGCGTCGGATCAGGTCCTCGATGCGATCGGTGCTGGCGGGGTCCAGCTCGGCGGTCGGCTCGTCGAGGAGCAGGACCTCCGGGTCGTTGAGCACCGCCCGCGCGATGGCGACCCGCTGGCGCTCGCCACCGGACAGGTCCTCGGTCGATCGGTCGGCCAGGTGCTCGATCCCGCAGGCCTCCAGGACCTGCTGGACCTTGTCGGCAGCGACCCGGCGGCCGTGCAGCCGGGGGCCCAGGCCAACATCTTCGGTCACGGTGTCCCCGAGGAGGACGGGGTCCTGCGCGACGTAGCCGACCCGCCGACGGAGCTCGGTGGGCTCCAGGTCCACGATCGGCTCCCCGTCCAGCCTGGTGGTCCCCTGGTCCGGCTCGTCCAGCCGGTTGAGCAGGCGCAGGAGGGTGGTCTTCCCGGCGCCCGACGGGCCGACCACCACCAGGATCTCCCCGAGCTCCAGCCGGAAGCCGACCCCATGGAGCAGGAGGTGATCGTCCACCGTGCGTGAGAGGCTCTCGGCCTCGAGCGTGGCAGGCATCGAGCAGGGACACGGTGCCAGGGTACACAAGGGCAGCGCATGGGCCCACGGACGGTGAGTGGACCGATCGCGAGGCCGGCTGCCTGCAAGGTCCCTGGCTCCGGTCCAGCGTGAGCCTCGGCGGGGTAACCGGTAAGTAGCACCAGCGCGGAGCCAGGGTCGATGCCCGACCAAGGGGCCCCCGGCCGCGGCGGCGGTGACCCTGCCATATCGGGCCGGGTCGAGGGGGCCGCCTACCAGGTCGTCCGGGGCCAGGGAGGTCGAGCGCTGGTCTTCCCCGCCGACGAGGTGGACGCAAGCGATCAGGTCGAGCTGGGCACCTCGATCCTGGAGGGCTTCCTCGACCTGGCCGGGCGTCGCCGGGAGCTGGCGATCCTGACCGTGGAGACGAGCGCCGGGTCCGAGCTCCGACCGATGGCCTACCAGGCCCAGCGCGACGGTCCCCCGGTGCGCCTGGTCCTGCAGCTCGAGCGCCATCGTCTATCGGTGAACGCCGACGGCACCATCGTGGCCCGGCCCCCGCTGGGACCCGAGGATCTTGGTATGGTCGAGCGGTGGTTGGATCGGGCCCAGGCGGTGGGTTAGATCAAGAGTTGCCGTTAGACGCCCACCGGCTCGTCGTCGGCCCAGCTCGTGTCGCTGGTCTTGCCCGGGACGTGCTCGAGGGCTGGTTCGTCCGCTGCTTCCTCCTCGAGCTCCGGGACGCGGTAGATCGTCGGCAGGATGAGGACGGTGGCGATGAAGATGAGCGTGATAGCCACGGCCGTGGCGATCATCGCGTTGCGCATCATCAGGTTGCGCATCGGGACGAAGAGCAGGAACGCGCCGGTGTCGGTGATGGCGCTGTACATGATCGCCTTGCCGGTGGTGGCCCAGACGCGGCCGACGTCGCCGACCTCCCTGAAGTTCCAGATCAGGTGGACGGCGTAGTCCGAGCCTAAGGCCATGATGAAGACCGCCGGCAAGGTCAGCGTGATCGCTAACCCGATGTCGAGCATGGGGAGGATGCCCAGCCACCAGATGCTGGTGACACCGACGATGGCGCCGACGCTCAGCGTGGCCTTCAGATCGCGGGTCAGCACCGCCACCAGGCCGAGCACGATGACCGCCGCGGCCGCGCTCATGTAGCCCAGCCAGGGCATCTCGAACGTGATGAAGAGGTACGAGAAGGCGGTGTACCCGCCGAGGCTGACCTGCACGTCGTCGGGTTGGTTCGCCTCGTTCTCGTCGACCACGCCCCAGACGTTGTCCCAGGCTCCGGTGGCGTCCGCGTAGGTCGTCCCGGCGAAGAGGTCGACCAGGATGACCGTGGTGTCGTAGTCCTCGTTGATGAAGAGGGAGGGGTAGGTGGCGAACGGGGAGTTGAACATCTCGTCAAGGTTGCGCTCGATCTCCTCCCGGGTGTCGGGGTAGGTCGAGCCTTCCTCGGCCTCCTCCATGGCCACCTTGGGGATGGCGCCCGGGGTACCGTCCTTGATCGAGACCCACTGGGTGATCAGGTTGACGATGCTGGTGACCGAGTCCGTGCGTATGTCCGGGTGGCTGGCCAAGTCCTGCTGCAGGTTGCGGATGTAGTCGTGGGTGGCCGGGTCGGTGAGATCGCCTTCGATGATCAGCCAGTTGGACTCGAAGTCGGCCACCTCACGGCCGAAGAAGGCCTTGTTGGCTGCCTCCTCCTGCTCCCGGATCGGGTCGCCACGCGGGAAGTTCTTGGAGGGGTCGCCGAAGGTCTCGTAGGTGAGGAACTGGGCGCTGTAGCCCAGGGCCATCGTCGCGACCAGGACCAGGACGATGGCCTTGCCCCGGTGCTTGGAGACCCCCCGGGCCAGCTTGGGCATCAGGGTGGACGGTTCGAAGGTGGGCTCTTCGTCCTGGGCCCCGAACAGGGAGAGCGCGGCCGGGGTGAAGGTCAGGACGATGAAGAGCATGGCCGTCATGGCGAAGGCGGCCAGCAGGCCCAGCTCGGCGATCAGGGGGCTGGGCGAGAGCCCCATGACGGTCAGGCCGGCCACGGTCGTGGCCGTGGCGATGAAGATGGCCGTGCCGGCGCGACCGCCGGCGGTCTCCCAGGCTTCCTCGTCGGTATCCCCCTCGGCCTTGTGCTCGAGGTACTCGACGATGTAGTGGATCGAGAAGTCGATCCCGTTGCCTAAGATCAGCGGCACGACGGCCAGGTTGAGCTCGTTGAGCGGTATGCCGATCCAGCCCAGCAGGCCGTAGGACCAGGTCGCCACGATGCCCAGGGCGGTGAAGCCCACGCCGACCGGTCTAACGCCCCGGAACGCGAAGTAGAGCGCCACGAAGATGAAGCCCAGGGCCAACGGGCCGTAGAGCGCCAGATCCTCCTTGGTCAACTGGGCCTGGTGGGCGTCGGTGACGATCTTGGCGTCGTTGATCGCCAGCAGGTCGCAGCGCCACACGTCCCACTCGAGCTCGCCGGCCTCGCACGTCTCCCGGAACTCGCCGGCGACCTGCTTGAAGAAGCTGCCCCACCGATCGTAGTCGGCCTGGGTGGCCTCCTGGCCCTCCTGAGGCATGAAGACGTAGACCGGGCGGCTGACCAGCCAGTCGGGCGAGGCCTGGGTCTGGACCTCCTGGGGGGCCGAGGCCCACACGGTACCCCAGGCCGTGGCGTACCGTTGCTCCTGATCGGCGCTGGTACCCGGGACGCTGAAGGCCTCTTCGGCGGGGCCGCGCCCCTCGTCCGGGAAGCACGGACCCTCCGGGGTGCCTGGCAGCTCGGGGAGACCGGGAAGGTTCGGCTCGTCCGGCGAGGGCGCGCATCGCGTGGCAAGCTCGTTGGTCCAATTGACGAGCTTGACGTGGGTGTTGTAGGTGATGGCGAAGACGCTGGCCTCGATGCCCTCCTCCTTGGCCCGGTCCTGGAGGTACTGGTGGAACTCCTGCATCCCCCGGACGTAGACCTCGTCGGTGATGTTCCAGCCCGGATCACCGCAGTGCCCGTTGTTGCCGGGATGATCGGGGTCCTCGTAGCAGGGACCTGTCGTGCCGTCGGGTGGCGCCTGCAGCTCTGGTGGCACCCGCATGGGCAGCTTCTCGTTGGCCTCGGGCCACTTGGCCGGGTCGGCGGCGAAAAGGTAGGTCACGTACGAGTGGTGGCCCGGGAACCTTTCCGAGACGTTGCGGGCGGCCTCGGTGTTGGGGTTGCCCTCGGGCAGGACCTTGATCAGATCGCTGGAGAACTCGACCTTGGTGATGCCGAACCCTAGGACCAGGGTGAGGACCAGGAGGACAGCCAGGATGCGCTTGGGCCACTTGGCGGCCAGGATCGAGAGCTTGGCAAGGCCCCGCCCTAGCCGGCGTTTGCTCCTGGTCACCGCTTCTGGGACACGGTTGGGGGGTTAAGGGCTTTGCTCCAGGGGGAGCGGCCTGGTCAGGACGTGCCGGCCGGGACCCGGGCCTCCTCCTTGATCGTGTTGAGCACCAGGTGGGTGGTGGTGTGCTCCACGTTGGAGAACGCGAGCACGTCCTTGACGAAGTCGTTGAGGCCCTCGCGGGACTTGAAGCGGGCCAGCACGATGGAGTCGTGGTCGCCGGTGACGTCGTAGACGCCGAAGACCTCGGGTCGCTCGGCCAGCTTGTCCTGGACCTCGATGAGCTTGCCATGGCCGATCTTCACCGAGATGACCACGGTCAAATCGTAGCCCAGGGCCCCAGGGTCGACCACCGGGATGTACCCCCGGAGGACCTCGGCCTCTTCCAGGCGCTTGACCCGGGTGGAGACGGTGGACAGAGCGATGCCCAGCTCCTTGGCGATGTCCCGGTAGGACTTCCTCGCGTTCTCGTTGAGGCTCTCGAGGATCTCCCGGTCGGTCTCGTCCAGCTCGAACTCGTCCTGGCCAGCCATGTCCCTCGATCATCGAAAGGTCGTACGGTCGATAAGAGTCTAACCGTTCATCCGTTCGGTCATCGGCAGCGAGAACCGGGACCACGGAGCCGCGGAGACCTGGGGGGTTGCCGGAGGTCGGACCGTGGAGGACCAGCAAGATCCCGGAGAGGAGGCTCGAAGGCCCGCTCTCACACCTGCCAGCGGTCTCCGGTCCGCGCGCCTCCGTGGTTCCCCGTCTGCCGGTTGCTTGGTGGTCGGCCGCCGACCCGAACAGCCTTGTCCTCCGACGAGCTCGGGGGCCTGGGAGCCTTCCATGGAGTTCACCGAGGACTGGCGAATCGGCCTCACCGTGACCGGGGTCGGCCTGGGTTTGATCGTCCTCAACCTGGTCGGTCTCTACCAGGATCCCGTCCTCGATCCGCTCCGGGTGGCCAGCTTGGCCTCAGCGTTGTTCGCCATGGGCCTTGGCCTGGGTGTCTTGTTGACCCGGGGGAACCACGTCCTCGGCCACGCATGACGCCGCCAGCGTGCGACGATTTACCTCGAACGATTCGATGAACGTCCTTTAACCGTACGAACGTTCGGTTCAAAGGTGGAAAAGGTTAAACACTTGGAGGTAATCGTGGGCATATCCCGTTCAAAGGCGTGCCGGCGGTGACGCCCGGCGGCCTTGAGGGGGAGGGTGCCAACATCATGACCGCGATCCCGATCCCGGAACCCACCACGAGCGCAGAGGACGTGTTCGAGCGTGTGGAGGAGTACGACGTCGAGTTCGTGCGCCTCCAGTTCAGCGACATCCTCGGACACATCAAGAACGTCAGCATCCCCGTCCGCCAGCTCGAGAAGGCCTTCGAGGACGGCATCTGGTTCGACGGTTCGAGCATCGAGGGCTTCGTCCGGATCAACGAGTCCGACATGCGCCTCGAACCGGACCCGGCGAC
>CAZBKU010000157.1:0-7490 GCA_964492585.1 uncultured Thermoplasmatales archaeon
GGATATCCCGGCCCTCCACCGCAAGGTCGACGAGATCACCGGCCGCGCCGACCGAACCTCGGCCCTGCAGCGCCGACGGTCCACCGAGACCACCGACCTGCCGCCGGGCCTGCGAAGCAGGATCTACGAGGCCCTGGGGCCCCTGGGCGAGGTCCACCTCGTCTACGCCACCAAAGAACACATGATCTGCCGGGTCCGTGTCCGCGAGGACGCCGGCACCCGCAGGACCGTGGTCCTCGTCGGTCCCGACAGCGTCGAGGAGGTCCACTCGGTCCTGGAGGCCATCGACAGCCTCACCGGCCGATCGGCGGCCACCGAGGCCAAGCCGGAGCAGGCGCCGGTCACCGGGGCCGGGCTCTTCGGGGACGTCGACCCCGTCGAGGACCTCGAGGGCATCGGCGAGACCTACGCTGGACGCCTGGCCGAGATCGGCATCGAGGACACCCAGCAGCTCTGGCAGGCCGACCCGGCCGATGTCGCCGAGCACCTGGATATCTCCGAGAAGACCACCGGCCGCTGGAAGGCCCAAGCCGAGCTGATGGCCCTGGACGGCATCGGGCCCCAGTACGCCGAGCTCTTGGCCCGCGTCGGCATCAGCTCCATCGAGGACCTGGCCGAGGCCGAGCCCTCCGAGCTGGTCGAGGAGATCCAGGCTAAGGACGACGAGCTCAAGGTCAGCATCCAGGGGAACACCATCGGCGAGCCCCGGGTGTCGGCCTGGATCCAGGCGGCCCAGGACCACGATCCCGACGGGATCACCCGCCGGGAAGCCTAGTCGAGCCTGACGGACGTCGACAAGACCGACCGCGTCCCTTCGGCGCGTGTCGAGGTAAGGGTTAAGGCCCGCCGAGGGTCTGGTAGACCATGGCTTGGACGGGCATCAGCATGGGCACCGGGGTCGTCATCGGGGTCCTAGGTGCGATCCTCCTGGTCGTCGGCGCCGGCGTGGCCCTGGTCGGGCCCGAGGCCGTCAGCGACGAGAACTGTTGCCAGGAGGACAGCGGCTTCCTGGGCCTGGGAGGAGACGCCGGGGCCGACCAGCGCAACGCTGAGGAGCGCCAGGAGGTCCGCGCCGCCGGCGGCATGATCGCGGGCCTAGGGGCGGTCCTGCTCCTGATCGGCGGGCTCCTCTACGGTGTCGGGCGCGCGGTCGAGAGCAGCCGTGGCCAGGAGCAACAGCAGACCCAGACCGTCGAGATACGGTCACCATAGACCAGCACACCGGGCCAAGATGATGTCGAGCGCCGCAGAGCGCCCGGAAGAGACAGGTCCTTGCGTCCCCCCTCCAAGCGTCCCTGGCCTCCGAGGCCGCCGTAGCCACGAGCGGGACGATCGAGCGGTCCCCGCAAGTTTACCTTCAGCCCTTCCTTGCGACCAGCGTGAGCGCCGACCAGACCCGGGATGTCTCCCGGACCTTCGATGACTGGGCCGAGACCGGTCGCGGCGAAGGCATGGAGGAGGGCCACCGTCAGACCGCCGGCGACCTGCTCGACCAGCTGACCGTCGAGCCCGGCGACCGGTTCCTGGACCTTGGCACCGGCATCGGCTGGGCGGCCCGGGACATGGCCACCCGAGGCGCCAAGGCCGTCGGCATCGACGTGGCTCCCCGCATGCTGGCCCGGGCCCGACGCGCCAGCGGCCCGCGGGTCGACTACGCCCTGGCCAGCTTCGAGGCGCTCCCGTTCCGGGACGGGACCTTCGACCTGGCCTTCAGCATGGAGGCTCTCTACTACGCCGGCGACCTGGACCAGGCCCTAGCTGAGGTCGCCCGGGTCATGGCCCCCGGCGCCCGGATCGAGATCCTGATCGATTACTACGAGGAGAACACCGCCTCCCACGGTTGGCCAGAGCTCACAGGCGTCCAGATGCACCTGCTCTCCGAGGCCGGCTGGCTGCAAGCCCTGGTCGAGGCCGGGTTCGGTCAGGCCTCCAGCCGCCGGCTGACGGCCCCGGCCGACGACGAGAGCGTCGAGGCGTGGAAGCGCGAGCAAGGCACCCTGCACATCACCGCCTTCGAGCCGGGGTGAGCGTGTGCGCGGCTGGCTTTTCCTCCTGTTCATCCTGGTGCCGCTGGTCGAGGTCTACCTCCTCATCGAGATCGCCGGGATGATCGGGTTCTGGAACACCGTGGGCATCGTGATCCTCACCGGGCTCCTGGGGGCTTCCCTGGTCAAGATCCAAGGTCCCCGGGCCTGGTTCGAGGTGGTCAAGGCCATGCGAGAGGGCCGTCCCCCTGGCATCGAGCTCTTGGCCGGTGCGCTCTTCCTGGTCGGCGCGGTCTTCCTGTTGACCCCCGGCGTGATCACCGACGGCGTCGGCTTCCTGCTGATGGTCCCTCTGGTGCGCAAGGGTGTCGCCAAGCTGGTCGCCCGCCGGTTCAGGAGCAGCGCGACGGTGACCTACCACCGCCTCGACGAGCCGCCCGGGCCGCCGTGATCGCGAGAGCCCATCGTCGGGGGCACAGGAGTTAAGGTGTCACCCGACAGCTACCCGGCCATGCGAGCGGGAGCGTTGACCGTCCTGCTGCTGGCTGCGTCGTTGGCCGGCTGCATCGGAGGGCTTGAGGAGGCTGGCGACGAGCTCGACCAGGCGAACACCACGGAGACCGGGTTCTCCGATACCCAGGTCTACCCCGGCGACTACGACGACCAAGACCCCTACAGCCATGTGCTGGAGGAGGGCCCCTTCGACCTCTTGCCCGGCAAGGCGCTCTACCTGGAGAGCCAGGCCGATGGCGAGGCCATCGAGATCGGCATCGTGAAGCCCGATGTCCCTGAGGGCACCCAGGTCCCGGTCATCGCCTTCGCCAGCCCCTACCTGTCCCCGCTGCACCCTCAAGATCTGCACGACGTCCGCCCGCGGCTGACCGAGAACTTCGTCGAGCACGGGTACGCTGTGGCCTTCGTGGCCGTCCGCGGCACCGCCGACAGCGGCGGATGCAGCGATCTGATGGGCCCGCTGGAGCGCGCCGACCTGGATCAGGCGATCACCTGGCTTGGCACCCAGGGTTGGAGCAACGGCAACGTCGGCATGCTCGGTGTGAGCTACGACGGCTCGACCCCATGGGAGGTCGCCGCCGCCGGCAACCCCCACCTCAAGACGATCGTGCCCATCAGCGGCGTCAACGATGTCCACCACCTGATGTTCCCCAACGGGACCGCCGAGTCCCGCGGCCCGCTGGTCCTCAACGCCCTCTACTACCTCTACGGCTTCGGGTTCGACAACCCCAACAACGGACGGTCGGTCGCCCACACCGCCCAGGGCATCCTGTGCCCCGAGGCCTTCGAGGGCTTCGTGGCATCGATGCACGCTGGGGCTACCGGGGAGCGCGACCCGTTTGGCTACTGGGCCGAACGGGACAGCCGGCCCGGCGTCGAGGAGAACTACGAGGGCTCGATCTTCCTCGTCCACGGGTTCCAGGACTGGAACGTCGACCCCCACCACGCCTTCCCGTGGGTCACCCAGCTCGATCGCCAGCACGACCTGACCGTCAAGTACCTGCTGGGCCAGTGGGGTCACGCCTGGCCCGATGGGGACTACCTCGATGATCCCGAGCGCCGGCTCGACTTCGCCGAGATCCTGCTGCGCTGGTTCGACCACGAGCTCAAGGAGGACACGACCGCCGACCTGGGACCCAAGGTCCAGGTCCAGGATAGCACCGGCCAGTGGCGAAGCAGCGACACCTGGCCTCCGACCGACACGACCTCGGTGACCTGGCATCTCAACCCTGGCGACGAGCTCTCGACCGAGGCAAGCGACGAGACGGCCAGCGTCCCCGTCACCGGCGACTGCAGCCTGGCCAGCGGCCAGCCCTGCTGGAGCAGCGACATCCCGACCCTCACCCAGGCCTACTGCCAGGGATGCGCCGTCTTCACCTCCGAGCCCGTCGACCAGGAGACCCGCGTGGCGGGCCTGCCGCCGCTGCACGTCCAGGTCACGCCGAGCGGCGCCACCGGCCACCTCTCGGCCTTCCTGTTCGCCACCGAGCACGACGACTGGACCCAGGGTGAGTGGACCCGGCTGGGCTGGACCCAGATGGACCTCCGGTTCGCCGATGGCGGCCAGCAAGCCCAGCCCATCGTGCCCGGGCAGACCATCACCGCCAAGATGCAGCTTCAACCGCTCGACGCTGTCGTCGAGGAGGACCAGCGGCTGCTGTTGATCATCAGCCAGGGCCAGCAGGCCGACCACACGCCCCTGGTACCGCCCAGCCCGGTGATGCTCGAGGTCGGCGGCGAGCAGAGCACCCTGACCCTCGACACCTTCGAGGTCGGCCCCGGCCAGCACTTCGAGCCGCCAAGCTGACCCTGGTGACCGGCCAGGCCCCCGACCATCCGCGGGTCTGCTGGGAAACCGCAGACCCAAGGGTTAGCTCCCTGAGCGGCAAGGGGGTCCCATGCGATGGATCTTGGGAGCGCTGCTGGTCACCGCCCCCTTGGCCGGGGTCCTGGTCGTCAGCAACGGGCACGACGCCGTCCCCGGCATCGGGGCCAGCAAGGCCAGGCCGTGCTACCGATCGACCCCGTGCGAGGCCGCGACCCACGGCCCAGCCGACCGGTCGCCAGACCCCTTGGCCCCCCACGATCGCCTGCTCGAGGTCCAGGCCGACGGGGATTGGGTCCAGGCCGTCGACCGGTCGGGCCACAAGGCCACGTTCGTCTGGCACGTGCCCACGACCCTGGCCGCCGACCCGGCCGACGGTCGAGCTGGCACCGTCGAGCGCTCGGTGGGCCTCGAGATCCCTCCGGGCCTCCCGCTCCGCTGGCACCTGGGCCTCAGCGTCGAGGCCGCCACCGGTGAGGCGGGTCGAGCCTACCAGCTCCGGCTGGTCGATCCAGACGGACGGACCCTCTGCACCGTCGACGACGGCCTGGCCGTGGACCCGACGGCCCACGCACCCGCCCAGGATCAGGCCACCTGCAGCTCTGGTTGGATGCCACCGACGGGCACCTGGGAGACCTGGGACCTGGTCCTCGAGCACCGGTGGGATCGGCCCGACGACGCCACGGTCCAGGTCGAGGTCACGCTGGAGGTGCCCGGTCCGGGCGTTCGGTCTCCCTGATCCAGGGGAACCCCCGGCAGCGGCGGTCGACCCTCGGTCCCTCTGCGCTCTCTGTGGTCTCTGCGGTTGGCTTGGCCGCCCCCACGCTCAAATACCACCCTCCCCTAGCGTTGGCCCGGTGGACCTCGAGTACAAGCTGGTCGACGGGCGCCTGAGCCTCGAGGTGGCCCACGCCGGCCGGATCGACCGGAAGGCTGCCCTGGACCGTCTCAGGCAGTTTGGCGCGCCCATCGAGATCGAGCACGATGGGATCCAGCACAAGGCCTGGTGCGAGAAGGAGGGCGTCGGGAAGCTCCGGTCCACGCTCGACATGATGGGCGGCCAGCTCGTCCCGGCCAAGGGCCAGCCCGAGCTCGAGGTGCTGGAGAAGACCACCCCCCGGTACGAGGACCTACGCCCCTTGGATCCCGACGAGACCGTGGCCATGGCCCGCAAGGAGCCCGACACCAGGGGCCTCCTCGAGCAGGCGGTCCGCGAGCTCAAGCGCTTCGGCCACGGGCATCCCGAGCACGAGCACCGCGTCGAGGGTGACGTCCGGTTCCTCAAGCGGGCCGTCGAGCGCTTCGCCCCAGCCGAGGACGACGAGCTCGAGGAAGAGACCGACCCGGTCAAGCGCGAGGTCTCCGAGATGCTCAAGGGCGTCCCACCCGACCACCTGCACAAGGCCAGGAACCTGCTCCTGGAGCTCCACGAGGTCGCCGGGATCCAGGAGACCCAGGAACCTCCCACGGCCGAGGTGCCCGACCCCATCCCCGGCTTCCAGGGCAAGCTGCGCGACTACCAGACCGAGGCTGTCGGCTTCCTGCTCGGACGCGACCTCAACGCGGTGCTGGCCGACGAGATGGGTACCGGGAAAACGGTGATGGCCATCGCAGCCATCCTCTCGGCCGACCAGCGAGCCCTCGTGGTCGCCCCGGCCAACATCCTCTACAACTGGGCCGCCGAGATCGAGCGCTTCACCGGTGAACAGGCCAGCATCTGGCACGGCCGCGACTGGGACGGGGCGACCGAGGCCCGGTTCCTGGTCACCACCTACGACTCGGTGCGCCTGCTCGACTGGCGGCACACCGACGCCGAGACCCGGGACGTGCTGATCCTCGACGAGGCCCACATGGTCCGCAACCCCGAGACCCAGCGGGCCCGGGTCGTCAAGGACCTGCCCCAGGACAGGCGCCTGCTGCTCACCGGCACCCCGGTGGTCAACGGGCTGGCCGACCACTACCAGCTCCTGAGCCACGTCGGCGACACGCGCTGGGCCAGCCAGGAGGCTTTCGAGGAGACCTGGCTCTCCGACACGCGGACCATGAGCAGCCACCCCAAGGTCCGCCAAGCCGTGGCCGACCTGCTCCAACGGGCCACCCGGCACGTCGTCATGCGCCGTCACAAGGACGACGTGCTCGACGACCTGCCGCCGCGCACCGTGACCGTCGATCGCCACGTCCTCGACGACGACCAGCGCCAGACCTACGACGCCCTGGAGGACCAGGCCCGGGAAGAGGTCGCCAAGGCCACCAGCGAGGTCAAGGTCTTCGCCCAGATCCACCAGCTCCGTCAGCACCTCATCGAGGCCCGGGTCCCCCTGGTCCTCGACCGGGTCCGCGAGCTGGTCGACGCCGGCGAGGCCGTGGTGGTCTACAGCCACTACCTCGACCCGCTGGACGAGCTCGAAGAGACCTTGGGCGACCTCGCCGCCCGGATCGACGGGTCGACCCCGCCGGTCCGGCGCGAGGAGATCGCCGGCCACCTCGGTGAGCCCGAGGGCCCCCAGGTGCTCCTGGCCCAGATGGAAGCCGGGGGTGTCGGCCTCAACCTCGTCGGCGCCCGGCACGTCCTCTTCGTGCACCTGGGCTGGACGGCGGCCGTCCACCGGCAAGCCATCGACCGGGTCCACCGCATCGGGCAGGACCGCCCGGTCCAGGTCGAGTTCTACGTCACACCGGGCACCATCGACGAGCGCATGGCCGAGATCGTCCTGCGCAAGGAGGACGACGCCAACCTGGCCCTGGCCGACGAGGGCGACGTGCTCAACCGAAGCGAGCTGGCCCGGGCCTTGTTGGCCGAGGACGACCAGGCTGCCTGACCCACCAGGCCTCTGCCCCTCCAGGCCGCCTGATCCTCCGGGCGCTCGACGCGCCTGGACTGGACCGCTCTTTCGACGCCCGTGCCAAACCCTTGATGGCCGCGTCGGAGGACATGGAAGGCTGCGGGCCACGACCCGCAAGGTGAACCACATGTCACGTCCCTCTGGTGTCCGTGCGGCAGATGTGCTGAGCCAGCCAGACGTCGCGTTCCGTCGCATGCTTGATGCTCACGCTTACCGCATGGTCGCTGGGTTCGAGCAGCTCAGCTCCCAGATCCGGGCTGCCAGATGATGGGCGTGCTCGCGGGCCCGGGGTCCCCCCAGCGTCTACACGCTTCCCCCTGCCTC
>CAZBKU010000158.1:0-7487 GCA_964492585.1 uncultured Thermoplasmatales archaeon
GTTCCGGCCGTGAGGTCGGAACCTTTTTCTCCCTTTATCTCCCCCGTCTGCCCAGCAACGTCTGTCGATGATACCGCCCTGGTGACCGACCGTGAACGACGATGTGGACCCTGATACCCTAGCGGCCTGGCGAGCCCTCGTCGTAGAGGAAGCCTCCGGCCTGACAGACGCGTTCGAGGTTCGCATCGAGCATCAGGCATGGCGGGGGGCCACGTACGAGAAGGGCGGTATGCGGGCGCTCAACGGCTCTCGGCTCACCGGCCTCAGCGTCAGGGTTTGGCTCCACGGCGCAACGGGGTTCGCAAGCTCCCATGATCCCTCCCCGACGGCGGTTCGAGGTATGGTCGAGGAGGCAGCACGAGCGGCCAAGAGCAACGCACGACAGGAGAACCCGAGCTTCCCGTACCGGTCCCTGGGTGCCGACCAGGTCGTCCATGACCCGACCCTCGGTCACGACCCGTTCGACGCTGAGCCGGCCGAGATCGAAGAGCTGCTCGCCCGGGCCCACGACGGCGCGTTGGAGGCCGACCCCGGCGCGTTCGCGCGCTGCAAGCTTGCCACGACCTCCCGAAGGATCTTGTTCGCCGATGCGGACGGACGGGAGGTGACCACGCGGTTCCTGCTCACCACGCTCCAAGCCCAAGCGCTCCACCGGGACGGACCCCGCCTCGGTGAGGGCGTCGACTGGGCGTCGGGAGCTCGGGGGCTCGATGGGTTCGTGGAGGACGAAGCACCGGAGGCGTTGGGTCGCCGTGCCGCCGAGCGAGGGAGAGAAGCCTCGCGTGCGGTGGCTGCCCCGGCAGGGCGTCAACGGGTGCTGTGCGATCCGGTCCTTTCCGGTCTGCTGGCCCATGAGTCCTTCGGCCATCTGACCGAGTACGATCTGATCGCGTCCCGATGGAGCTTGCTGGCCGGTGAGAGGGGCCAGCGTTTCGCAGATGAGACCGTCAGCGTCGTCGATGCGCCGACCGTCCCCGGGGCCCCCGACCAGGGCATCCGGCTCCCCTACGACGACGAGGGCGTCGAGGGCCAGACCGTCCGCATGCTCGACCAGGGGGTCCTCTCCGATTGGATGCATGCCAGGGGAAGCGCGGGGGAAGCCGGCGGTCAGCCCACCGGGAACGGACGGGCGATGAACGTCCGCAAGGAGCCGATGGTCCGGATGAGGAACACGTTCTTCGAACCGGGGGACTGGTCGCTGGAGGAAGCCCTCGAGGAGCTCGGGGACGGGGTCTACCTCATCGAGGGCCGTGGGGGTTCCCCGGCCAGCGATGGGTCGTTCATGTTCACAGCCGTGAGAGGCTACCTCGTCGAGGGTGGCCAACCGACCCAGCCGGTCCGGTCGACGGCGATCTCCGGGAACATCCTCGATTTCCTCCAGGGGGTCGAGGCGGTCACCGACGATTTCCACGTCACGACCACGAACTTCGGGGGCTGCAGCAAGCGAGGCCAAGGGCCGCTCCCGGTCGGCATGGGTGGCCCCCATGTCTTGGTCGACCAGGCTCTGGTCGGAGGTCAAGCATGACCAGCGAGCCCGTCCGGGGTAGAGGTCGGCGGGCGGCCGGCGAGCTCCTAGACCGGGCCCGCCAGACATTGGACCGTGTGGAGGCAGCTGGCGTGGATGAAGCAGAGGTCTACCTCTGGCTCTCCCGCAGCCACACGGCGATGCACACCGGGCGTCTGAGGACCGCTGGCTCGTCGGATGGGTCCGGGGCCTCGATCCGCGCCCTCGACGATGGCCGGGTCGCCTTCGCCAAGACCTCCGGGCTGCGGGACACCGATCTTGGCTGGGTCGCCGACCAGGTGCTCTCCTCTGTCCAGGTCGCCCCCGACCGCTCGCATTTCACCGGGTTCCCGGAGCCTGCTGGCAAGCACAAGCCTCCGGCCAAGCTTCATGAGGAGCTGACCCAGCCGGATCCCGACCAGCTGATCGTCTCGATCGAGGAGGCCGAGGCGGCCGCCACGGCGACCCCGTCCATCGATTACTTCCAGGCGGGGCTGGCCAACCACTGGGGTCTCTTCGCCGTGGTCAACAGCCAGGGCGTCGAGGTCTGGGATCACCATGCCCACCAGAGCATGATCCTCGAGCTCAGGGCTCGCCGGGGGGATCGACGGAAGATCGCTCGATCGGCCGTGTATGATCGAGCTCCGCTGCGGGTCAACCATGACCTCGCCGACATCGCGGGCCAGGCCGCCGCCCGGGCCGACTCGGCGATCCAAGCCAAGCACCTCGAGACCCCCGTCCAGACGGTGATCCTTGATGTCCAGGCGGCCGCGATCCTGCTAGGCCACCTCAAGCCGTCCTTCGTCGGCCGCGCTGCGCTGGAGGGTCGCACGGCGTTCTCCGATCGGCTCGGTGAACGGGTGGCCACCGAGGGGTTGACCCTCGTGGATCGGCCCCACGGGCCCGGGGGCTGCCGTCAGCAACGGGTCGATGACGAAGGCACGCCCACACAGGAGATCGCCCTGATCGAGGACGGCGTCCTCTCCAACTACGTCTTCGACTGGTCCGGAGCCCTTGAGACCGACCGACGCCCGACCGGTCACGGCTACCGACCGTTGATGGGGCGCTACGCCTCGTCGCCTGGCCCGAGGATCGCCAACCTGCACGTCGAACCCGGGGGCTGGACGCTCGAGGAGATGATCGCGGACACCGACGAGGCGGTCCTCGTACGCGACGCCCTGATGGGGGACTTCACCCTCAACCATACCACGGGCGACTTCAGTTGCGTCGCACCCCTTGCCTTCCACGTGGAGAACGGCAAGATCACAAGACCCCTGGTCTCCACCACGGTGGCTGGCAACCTGTTCGACATGTTGGAGAACATCACGGCGATAGGGTCTGACCCATCGAGGTACCCCGGAGGACAGTTCCTCGCCATGAGGCTGGAGGGGATCACGTGCGCGACGTGAACGGCAGCCTGGCCTGGGACATGGAGGAGGCCGGCTACTCGCTGCTACCTTTCGCGGTCCTCTACCCGCTGCGCTGGGAGCCCACCTACGACGAGGAGAACGATCGCGAGCTTCTGAGGCTCTACGATGCACGCCGGGAACGCTGGCGGCGTGTTCAGACCCACTGGGGACCGGTGCTCGAAGCGCTTGCTGACGGGGCCACGCTCCCTGAGACCCATGCTCGGGCGGCTGAGGCCATGCCCGAACGGGAAGACTACGAGATCCGGTTCATCCTTCGCAAGGTGATCACCGGGTTGCAGCGTCTCGGGATGGCCGAGGTCCAGATCCCCGAGGCCCCCCCGGTTCTGGGGGGTCGCTTCGGGGTCGTCGAAGAGCTGGGCCGCGGAGGGATGGGGGTCGTGTGGCGGTGCAAGGATCTGGACGATGGGGGCCGGGAGGTCGCCGTCAAGCACGCCTGGAACTGGGGTGGTAGCCTGGAGAGCCGGGAGGGTTACCTCCGGGAGGAGGTCGAGCACATGCGCCTGATGGACCACCCGGGCATCGTCAAGGTGCTGACGACCTTCGAGGAGGATGGGCGGCTCCACGTGGCCCGCGACCTGGTCGAGGGCCCCTCTATGAAGGTGATCGGCCGGACAGAGAAGGCCGGCCCCGCCGTACGTGCCCGGCGGTTGAGCCAGGTCGCCGACGTGCTGGGCCACATACGGGACCGGGGTCACCTGGTCCTGGACGTCAAGACCTCGAACTTCCGCATCGATGAGGCCAACGACCAGCCCACCCTGATCGACCTGGGTATCCTCTACCCGCTGGAGGGTGGCACGGTGGCGGTCCGTGGCTACCCTGGGACCCGCAAGTACCAGGATCCCTACCTGATGGAGGCCGACCAGACCGACCAGCGCTCCACCGTTTTCAGCCTGGGCAAGGTCCTCTACGAGTTCGTCGTGGGGCGTTCACCCAAGCCCCGGGGCCACCTGGCCAGCTACGGCGAGCAGAAGGTCCTCGACCTGGAGAGGATGGCCGAGGCCGGTGCCACCGACGCCGAGATCGAGCTCTACGACGCCGCGTGTTCACCTGCCCCGGAGCGACGGCCAGGCACCCTTGAGGCGTTCGTCGATCGGTTGGGGTGACACCGTGGCCGATGAGGACCTGGCCTGGGATGCGGAGGTCGACGGCGTCTGTGCCCTGCCGATCCGCGTCCTCCGGGACGTCGAGTGGGGGTTCGACGATGAGGTCATCACGATCCACCTGGAGCCAACGGACCGTCAGGTCCGCTTCAAGCCCCGGATCGCCCCGGTCCTGGAGGCGCTCGATGGCACCACGGACCTGCCCTCCCTGGTCGAGAAAGCCATGGCCGCCGATCCGACGCGTTCCCGGTCAGGGGCCATCCGCTCGGTCCGCCACCTGGTCGCTGGCCTCGCCCAGCAGGGTTACCTCGAGATCGTCCTCCCCGCCGTACCCGATGTCCTCGGCGGCAGATACAGACGGGTCGAGGAGCTCGGACGTGGAGGGATCGGGGTCGTCTGGCTGTGCGAGGACCTCGAGGCTCCCTCCGACCCAGCCCACGTCGTCGTCAAGCACGCGTGGAACTGGTCGACCGCCTTCGAGGTGGCCGATCGGAACGTCCGCGCTGAAGCTCGAGCCTTGGCGCCGGTCGACCATGACCACGTCGTCTCCCTCATCGACACCTTCGAGCAGGACGGGCGCTTCCACCTGATCAGGTCGTACGTCGAGGGCCACGAGCTTGGCCGCCAGGTCATGGACCAAGGACCGCCGAGGCCGGCCCACCGTCGACGGCTGACGAGGCAGGTGGCCGACATCTTGGCCGGGCTCCATGCGGCCTCGGTCCTCTGTTTGGATGTGAAGCCGGCCAACTTCCTGATCCCCGCCGGTGGGGAGGGTCCCGTGTTCTTCGACCTTGGCCACGCGCGCGTGCTCGAGGGTCCACGGGTCGACCTGGAGGGCCCCTGGGGGACCCGGGGCTTCATCGCCCCCGAGATCCTGGAGGCGCAGGTAGCGACCCAGAAGAGCGACATCTACGGTCTTGGCAGGTTCCATGCGTTCTTGATCCTGGCCCGGGAACCGAGCCAGCGGTGGGATGAGGCGACCCTGGCGGAGAAGCTCGCCGACGCCGGTGCCCATGAGGATGAGATGGCGTTCATCTCGGCGTGCTGCAGGCGGGACCCCGGCCAGCGTCCCAGCCATGCCTTGGAAGCCGCCGACCTCTTAGCCTGACGTGGTACCGTCGGTCAGCGCTCAGGGACCGCTGCCAACCTGGTCGTCTCCCCACCGGGCTCCCCGACCGTCTGGACCCGGATGCGCCGGGGGTGATCCGACCCGTTCTCCGGTTCCAGGTAGAGCGGGACGCCCTCGTGCACCGTCTGGTCGACCCGGACCTGGGCACGGTCTTCACCGGGCGCCAGGATGGCGACATCCCCTGTCCGCTCGGCGAGCACGTCCTCGGGTCGGCGCCCGGGAGACAGGGGGACGAGCTCGATCGGGTCGTGGACATGCCCGTTGATCCTCAGGCGGCCCGCGTTGGGCCCTCGTCGAAGGAGCAGCCGGGGTCGCGGCGTGGCGCCCGACCCGTTGGTCCCGGCGTCCTCGGTCGGGGCCTCGGTGGCATCGGTCGACCCGAGGAGATCCTGCATCTGGACGTAGCGCCAGTAGTGGCCCTGGCGGGCCAGCAGCTCCTCGTGGGTGCCAGCCTCGACGATCTCGCCGTCCTCCATCACCAGGATCTTGTCGGCGTTACGGATCGTCGAGAGCCGGTGGGCGATGGCGACGACGGTGCGGTCCTGGCTGACGCGGTCCAGGGCCTCCTGGACCTCGCGTTCGGTCTCCGTGTCCAGCGAGCTGGTGGCCTCGTCCAACAGGAGAAGGTCGGGATCGGCCAGGATCGCACGAGCGATGGCGATCCGCTGGGCCTGGCCACCGGACAGCCGGACGCCACGGTCGCCCAAGGTCGTCTGGTACCCCTCGGGTAGGTCTCGGATGAACCCGTGGGCGTTGGCCTGCTTGGCCGCCTCGAGGACCTCCTCGTCGGTGGCATCCAGGCGTCCGTACCGGATGTTCTCCATGGCGGACTGGTTGAACAGGAAGGTCTCCTGGCTGACCACCGAGAGGTTGTGACGCCACGAGCGGATCTTGAGGTCCTGGAGGTCGTGGCCGTCGACCATGATCCGGCCCCGCGTGGGATCGTAGAGCCTTGCCAGCAGGTCGATGGTGGTCGATTTGCCGGCGCCCGAACGGCCGACCAGGGCCACCGTCTTCCCCTTGGGGATCTCGAAGCTGAGGTCCTTGAGGACATCGGGTTCATCTTCCTTGTAGCGGAACCAGACCGACTCGAGACGAAGACCTTGCTGGAGCCCTTGGAACTCGATGTCGCCATCCTCCAGGTAGGGCTTGTCGTCCCGATCCAGGAACCGGATCAGCTCGTCGATCGAGGGGAGCTTCTTGGCCAGGGAGGCCTTGGTGCTGGCGTACCTGGCCGTCGGCTTCGACAGTTTGGACATCACGACCAGGAACATGGTCAGGACCGCCACCCAGGTGGCCGCCGTCGTGTCCATGATGAAGGTCCCTGCGATCAGGATCCCTGCGAACATGGCCATCATCAACGTCCCGTAGAGGGGGCTGACGGCGGCGTTCAAGCTCGAGCGCTGGTACTTGTTGTCTTGGTAGACCTCCAGCTCGTCCCGGAACCGTTCCCGGGCGTGGTCCTCCCGACCGAACAGATGGATGACCTTGAGCCCGTTGAGGGACTCGAGGCTCACGTGTTTCAGTCGGACACGGAGGACGTTGATCTTCTTCGACATCCCCCGGATCCAGTCGGTGAAGACGTTGATCATCCGTGTCGTGACAGCAGCCAGGACCAGGGCCACGATCGTCAACTGCCAGGAGAGCAGGAGCATGGCGACCAGGTAGCCCACGAAGCTGGACATCCGAGGGACGCCCTTGAGCAGCTTCTTGGCCGCGCTGGCCACGTCGCTGGAGTACGAGTGCAGGATCGTGTACAGGTTGGCGACCTTGTCCTCGTTGATGTACGTGAGCTCCAGGTCGACGATCTGGTCGAAGACGTCAGCCCGGAGGTCCCGGTCCAGAAGGATCCGCTGGTAGGAGGTCAGGCGTCCAAGGATGTACTTCAGGAGCCCCTTGACCGCTTGGATGGCCACGATTCCTACGGCGATGATCCGGATCTTGTCGACCGTGTCGTAGCCTTCGAAGTAGGGGACCATGAACGCGAGCTTCGACTCGCCGGCCAGGGATCCGCCGCCTCCGCTGAGGCTCTCGATGAAGGGGAAGATGAGGGAGAGGCTGAGGATCTCACAGGACCCTTCACCGGACAGAATGACCACGCCAGGGCCTAGCCACGATACGAACTCTGCTATGAAATGTGAGCGCTGCGGGGCTGACACCGAAGTCAAGAAGCATGATGTGGACGGATTTACAGGGTATCTATGCCCGGACTGCTGGGAGGTATGGAACCGAATTCAGGGGGAGTGAGTTAACTACGAGGTGCGGTGATTCCTTCGCCGAGGCCCCTCACCAACTGGAAACCTCGCGCAGATCGGCGGGCTCGG
>CAZBKU010000159.1:0-7469 GCA_964492585.1 uncultured Thermoplasmatales archaeon
AAGACATTCATTGCCTGGTACGCATCGGCCAGGGCCTGGCCTTCGAGCTTGCCCCCCGGACCACGATCCAGGATGCCTACGGTGTCGAGCGACCGGTCTCCCAGTTCCGGATGTACGCCGTGGCCGAGGGCCAGGCTATCCAGTGGCCGGTGACGTCCTGGGTCCACCAGCGCGGCCAGGCTCCGATCGCGACCGACTTCTCCATGGGGGTCGAGAGCGGCCAAGCCACGACGCAGAGCCAGGGTGGCTTCTTCGGCTTCGAGATGCAGTCCGTCGAGTACTCCCACCGGGGCCATCAGGCATGGGGGCCCGACTGCCTCCTGCTCACCGCCCTCCAGGGCCAGGAGCTCAGCGAGGGCGATGAGATCCCGTTGGAGGGCATCTGCGGTCAAGACATCCAGGAGGCTGCCGCCGAGGAGGATGTGGAGGTCACCCTGGAGGTGGTGGAGATCGAGGCCCTCGAGAACGAGGGTAGCTCGGCCCGCCTGCTCCTGACCGCCCAGGCCCCCGAGGGTCGCCTGGAGGTCGACATCTGGTACCGGGACGACATCCCCTACCCGGTCGAGATCGCCTTCCGCTTGATCGCCGAGGAGCCTCTCCTGGAGGGATCCCATGGGGACCAGCCGCAGACCAACACGACCGGCGGTCCGACGCTGTTCCAGCGGTTGGCCGCGCCCCTGGCGGCCATGGCCGGGGCCGGGGAGGAGGCGTCCAGCGACGGCGGGGACGACGGCCTGATCCTCGAGGCCGGCATCGTCCTCAAGCGGTTCGAGCGCGGCCAGGGACCCGTGTTGCCCCTGGGCAACGGCCCCTCGTGGCCGGAGACCCGCCAGGGTATCGAGATGGCCGAGGTCGGTGCATGGGGCCCGGCCGACGGCGGCCAGACGTTCACCTTCCCGCTCTCCGAGGCTACCTCATCGATCGAGCAGGACCTGACCCTCGTCGAGTTCCAACAGTGGCGCCAGGACCACCCGGACGCCCAGGTCGTCTTCGCGCGGCACACCGAGTACGTGGAGGACACCCGGCGGTACCAGGAGTGGTGGCTCCACATGGGTGCTCAGGACGGCACCGGCTGGTCGCTGACCTCCGAGAGGACCACCGAGGCCCGGGCCGGCGGCGTGTCCCTGACCGACGTCACCGCCCCGGTGATCACCAACTCGGCCAACAGGTACGACCAGCCCCCCTACGAAGAGCTGATCCCGACGGTCCCCGACCGCATGCCGACCATCGCCTCGGCCCTCGACGCTTGGCGGGAGACCGCCCCCGAGGCCGAGAACGGCACCGAGCCCAACGAGTTCACCTGGACCATGGGAGGCGGCGACGCAGAGGAGCAGCAGATCACCGCCGGCTGGCGGGACCCCGAGGAGGGCGAACCCGAGCAACCGTTCGTCCCTGACTGGGGTCAGGCCACCAGCCACGTGACCCTCTCCCCGGCCGACGGCGCCCTCCAGCGTCTGGACCGGATGGAGACCTCCTCGTCGTGGAGCTGGCTGGGGGGCCCGCCGGGCGGGGACGTCCAGTGGGCCGCCTTCGCCTTCCAAGGCAGCGGCGATCGCCCGGCCGGCCTGGACGCACCGGTCGTGGTCAGCGCGGCAAGCATCAGCGTCGTCGCCCTGTTGACTCTCCTCCTGGTCAAGGCCGGCGTGGGCCTCCCGCTCTACAGCCGGTTGTCCAAAGACGAGCTCCTGGACAACGACACCCGGCGGCGGGTCTACGAGGTCCTCCAGGAGGACCCCGGGCTCCGCCTCTCCGAGGTGGCCCGCCGAGCCGATTGCAGCACCTCGACAGCTCGCTACCACCTCCGGCGCCTCAAGCGAGAGGACATGGTCCGTGCGGCCGGTGAGCCTCGGATGCAGCGCTGGTTCCCTTCCGGGGATATGGGCACCCAGGCCATGGAACGGGAGGCGGTCCTGGCCGTGGGGAACTCCCGCGAGGTCTACCGCGCCATCCGCGCCAACCCTGGGGCCAGCTTGGGCGAGATCGCTGACGCGGTGGGCACCAGCTCCCCGGCGGCCCACAAGGTGGTCCAGCGTCTGGTCGACGCAGGCCTGGTCGTCAAGGAACGCGACGGCCGGCAGGTGGCCTTGCGCCCGGTCCCGGTGGAGGACGGTCAGCCCCCGGCAGGGTGACGGCCACACGGTCGGCCTCCTGGAAACCAGGTACTATCTTGAAGGAAGAGACGTTCCCATCCTCAGATGGCCGACGGTGGTAGCCTGATCCCTGTGCTGGAGGGACGACGTCAGCGCCAGGTGCTGGCCGTCGTCCTCGCCGTGCTCGGGGTGGTCGGGCACGTGGCCTGGGCGGTCAGCGTGGACACCTCCCCCGAGCCCTTCCTTGCTCACCAGGCCGCAGAGGCCAGCGCCTCGGTCAGCCAGGTGTTCCCCAACGCGACCTCGCCCACGGTCCGGGTCGTGGTGGAGGCCGAGCCCGGCGGCAACGTCCTTTCCCCCGAGGCCCTGACCGCTCTCGAGACCCTCCGGCGGCGGGTCACCTCAGATGAGACCCTCCTCCCGGTCCTCGCTCGCGAGGACCCTGTAGCGTCGATCCTGGAACCCCTGGGCCCCCTGCTTGAGGGGTCCCCCGGCGAGTGGAACCAGCTGACCGTGGCCTCGGCCCTGGAGAACGCGACCCGAACCAGTCAGGGCCAACGCGCTCTGGCCCTCTTCCTCGACCAGGATGCCACGATCCGGGGTGCCGAGAGCCGCGCCTCGGCCACCGTCCTGGTCGTCCGCCTTGCCGGTACGGCACCACCGGCCGCCGTGGAGAGCGCCGAGACCCGGATCCAGGCGCTGGCGGACCAGAGCGACGGGCCCGGGGTGCGGATGACCACCGACGCCCAGGCTACCCGGGAGGAGGCCGCCCGGTCGCCGCTGGGGTGGTGGGTCCCGGCAGGCAGCCTCCTCCTGCTGGCCGCAGGGCTGGTCGTCCTCCGACGCCCGTGGTCCCAGCTGGGACGGGCCCTGGCGTTGTGGCTGGCCGGGTCGGGGGTCGCGCTCACCGTCGGGGTCGTGCTCGGGCAGAGCACGCCGCCCTCGTTGCTCCTGGCCCACGCCGGCGCAGGTCTAGGTGTGGCTGGTGCCCTGGCCTTCGGCCCGCGGCCGCCCCTGGCCGCCCTGTCGGCCGCGCTTCCCCCAGCAGCCCTCACCGGATGGGCCCCCGCAGGGACCGGGACCCTGGCGGCCGTGGCCACGATAGGGATCGCCGTACCGCTCCTGGCCGGCCACCTCTGGCCAGGTCACCAGGAGGAGGAACCCGATCCCGGGGAGCCCTCGGGGACGCCGCGAGGTCCGCGTTGGCGCGTGGCGGGCGCGGTCCTCCTCGTCGCGGGCAGCTTGGTCGTCCTTGCCTTCGCTGGCCTCCCGGACGAGGCCGAGCCGGGCTGGACCGGCCAGCTGCCGGCCAGCACGGAGGCTGGTCGGGCCGAGGCCGTCCTCTCCTCCGGGTTCCGCGGGCCCGGCCCAGCTGGCGAGTTCACCGTGACCGCCTGGGGCCCGGTGGCTGAACCGGGGTTCCTCTCCGGTCTCGACGAGGCCAGCCAGCGCCTGGAACGTCTCTCCCTGGCGGCCACGGGGGGCCAGGTGGGGAGCGTGCTGACCCTGGCCGAGGACTGGGCCACCGATGAGACCGACCAGGATCCCACCGACGACTACGACGCGAGCTTCGCCTCGCTATGGGAGGACGCCACGGAGGGGGGCCGCGTCCCAGTGGCCGAGGTCCCCAGGGTCCTGGACGCCCTCTCCCAGCTCGACCCGGAAGGGACCCGGGCGGTCCTCAAGATGGAGGTCGACGAGGGGCCTCGGTCCACCGGGGCTGTCTTGCTACGTCAGCAGGTGAGCTTGTCGGATGTCGTCCCGCGGCCAGACCAGGCGATCTCGGCGGCCATCCAGCCCCTCTTACCCTCCAGCGAGAGGGTCGCGGTCACGGGTCCCATCCTGGCCGAGGAACGCACCCAGCGGGCCCTGCTCGACGCCCAGGGTGCCACGGTCCTGGCTACCGGTGCTGCCACCCTGCTGGGGCTGGTGGCCTGGGCGGCCTATCGGCCGATGCCTCGGGAGATCTGGGGGGCCCTGGCCGGGGTGACGGTCGTCAGCCCGCTGGTCTGCCTGGCCGTGCTGAGCACGTTCGCCCTTCCGGTGCGACCGATCAGCTTGCTGGCCCCGGCGATGGCCGCCAGCCTGGCGTTCTTGCTTGGGGCCCCGCTGACCGACCGGATCAGGGAAGGCATGGAGGGGGACCCGTCGGCGCCGTACGAGACCGTGGTCGACGACGCGATCGACGAGCGGGCGATCGGGGTGGCGCTCGTGCCGGTCGTCGCCGTGGCCGTGGCCACCGTGACGGTCCAAGCCTCGGGCCTGCAGGCCGATGGTCTGGCGTTGGGGGCCGCGTCGGTGGCCGCTGTCGTCCTCGTGGCCGGCGGCCTGCCGGCGCTGGTGCGGGTTTGGGCGCCGCGTCAGAGACCCGAGAGCCCCGGCCAGGGTCCACACTCGGCCCAGGTGGCCTGCCCGAGGTGCGACCGGGCCACGGCCACCGCCGCTGCCCGGTGCCGGGGCTGTGGGACATGGAACCTGGTCCAGGCCTGCCCGGCCCACCCGGACGCGATCCGGTCGTCTTGCACAGCGTGCGGCGCCGAGCTGGAGGAACCCAGTTTCCGGTGAGAAGAGCGCTTGGGCTGGAGTGCAAGCGATGCTCTGGCCTGGCTCCCGGTCCTAGGCCGTGGCCGAGGGTTCAGGCCGGCTCCACGCGTCGGCCGGCAGCTTGTCGTAGACGCTCTGGTCCTCCTGGGCGCCCTCCTCCTCTTCGCGGAGCAGACGCTCTGGAGGCACCAGGTGCCAGTAGAAATACCGCCACTTGCGGCCGTCCTCCGGCCGTGGGCGGACCTGGGTCTCGACGGTGATCACGCCCTCCACCATCAGGGACCAGAGGAAAGAGCGTTCCTTGCTCTCGATCTCGGTGTCCTCGATGACCAGCTTGCGCTGGAAGAGGTCCCGTAGCGTCTCCGCTGTGGAGCGCGCGTCCGCCTCGTCCATGTCGAGCCGCTGCTGGAGGACCTCGGTCACGCCCCCTAGGGGCCACGCGTCCTCGCTGGGTTGTGTGCGGCTTTGTGGCATCTACACACAACTCTGTTGCTAACAGTATATAAATGTTTTGCAGGAGGGGTCGGAACGTGCGCCTGCCGGCCCTCCTGGTAGAGGGGATCCGGGGGTGGTTCGGCCGGACCGCCAACCTATTTGTAGGATGCCCTGGTAAGTTCGCCGACGAGGTAGGATGTCCGTCTTCAACCGCATGGTCAACGGCTCGCGCGGTTGCATGGACCTCCTGGCATGCGTCTACGAGCTCAACGCCCTGGAGAGCCAGGCCTACTTCGCTCTTGTCGAGAACCCCGGTAGCCGGATGGAGGAGCTGGCCGACCTCCTCGACCGGGATCGGTCCACCGTCCATCGGGCCGTCCAGAAGCTCTTGCACCTCCAGCTGGTCGAGCGAGAGACGGTGCCGATGAAGGGAGGCGGCTACTACCATCGGTACAGCGCCACCAGCCCCAAGCAGGTCCGCCGCCTGATCGAGTCCCGGCTGGACGAGTTCCAGCAAGCCGTCAGATCGGCCTTGGATTCCTTCGAGGAGGAGGTTGAGGCCCAGGTCAACGGCAGCGCACCGGAAGCCCGGACCCCGTGAGCCGAGCAAGCCCTGGTCGCGCCGACCGACACCCCTCCTGGACCTTCACCGTCCATCCCACAGATCGTACAGGTCCTGCAGGCACGCCGCCGGCAGCCCCCCGATCTTGCGGGAGCCCTGGACGTTCTGCCGGACCTGGTCTGGCGTCTTGGCCCCCGGGAGGACCACGCTGACCTCGTGGGCCAGCACGAAGGCCAACGCTCCAGCCACCGGATCCTGGATGCCGTGCTCGGTCAGGACCTCGATGGCTTGCGTGGCCCCGGTCGCCATGGCTTTGTTGTGGTCCTCGGGCCCGTACGTGCCCGTCAAGGACCCGCCAGCCAGCGGCTCGCGGGCGATCACCGCCATGCCCGCCTCGGCCAGCTCGGGGATGGCATCCAGGGTGTCCTGTCGCAGGATGCTGACCGGCAGCTGGACGGCGTCGGCCTCGCCGTGATCCTTGATCGCCAGGGCCTCCTCCAGGCGGTCGACCGAGAGACCCGTCCAGCGGGTCAGGCCGTCCTCCTTGAGCGCCTCGAGCCCGGCGTAGGTGTCCGGGTCGGTCATCCGCTCGCGGGGTGGGTTGTGGAGCTGGAACAAGGTGACCTGGTCGCGGCCCAACCGCTCCAGCGACCGCTCCAGCGACCGCTCCAGGGCCTTGCCCAGGTCGCCGGGGTCCCACCGGGCTTTCCCGGTCTCGTCCAGGTCGACCCCGGCCTTGGTGAAGACGTGGCCCTCGTCACCCAGGGCCCTGCCGAGGAGCTCCTCGCTGTGGCCGTGACCGTGGACGTCGGCCGTGTCGAACACCTCGACACCGAGCTCGAGGGCTGCGTCGATGGCCACCAAGCGCTGGTCGTCGTCGACGGGACCGTCGGCGTTCCCACGCTCGTCGCCACCGATCGCCCAGGCCCGGAACCCGATCTCGGGGAACGAGGCGCCGGTCGAACCGAAGGCGCGTTCACGTAGGGCCACGACACCGCCACCGCGCTACCTGCCTGTGAGGTTACCGGCCCCGACGCGCCGACCGCTGCGGCCCTAGGGCCTTAAGAGGGTCTGCCGGCTACGGACCGGCGTGGAGATCAAGCTCGTCGGCGGCGGCGCCTTCGACTGCAACCAGTTCCTGGTCCTCACACCGGACGAGGGCCTGCTGGTCGACGCGGGGACCGGCATGGCCGCTGATGTCACCCTCGAGAACGTCCGCAAGCACGCCGGCCAGCGGCCGGTACCCAGGATCTATCTGACCCACTGGCACCACGACCACACCGGCGGAGCCCCCGGGTTGGCCCGGGAGCTCGACGCCGAGATCCTGATGCCGGTGAGCGAGGCCGTAGCCGTCCGCGACGGGCGCTCGGACCTGACCCTGGGCGACTCCTTCGGGGCCGAGCAGGAGGCCCACCCCGTCACCGGCGTCGAGCCCGGCGACACGCTGGACGTCGGCGACCAGTCCTTCGAGATCCTGCACACGCCGGGCCACACCGCCGGGCACACCAGCCTCTGGCATCCCGGCACCCGGTCGCTCCTGGCCGGCGATGCCGTCTTCTCCTCGGGCAGCTTCGGCCGGGTCGATCTACCGACCGGGGACAAGGACGAGATGCTGGCGACCCTGGAACGGTTGGCTGGGATGGACGTCCAGGACCTCTACCCAGGCCACGTGGACGTGGTCCGGGGCGATGCCCACAAGCACATCGAGCTGGCGCTCAGCAACGCCAGGGGCATGCTGTAAGCTGGGTGGATCGATAGGAGAGCTAGAAGGAAGGGAAGGGAACCGGCCGCCGCGGCGTCGGCGCGGTGTGGTGAGCCCCATCGGCGAACCGCGGCGG
>CAZBKU010000160.1:0-7448 GCA_964492585.1 uncultured Thermoplasmatales archaeon
CCGTCACCCAGTGAGCGTGGTCCCCCCGTCAACCGGGTGAGCCAACCGACCCACGGGGATAGGGCCGTGTCACCCGCGCCACGTCGACGATGTCGCTGAGCAACGCGGCTGCCGTGGCGTTCCCACCGGCCCCGGCCCCCGTGTGGGTCACCGTGCCGGCCAGCTGGGTGGTGAACCGGACCGCGTTGAGGGCGCCTGGCACGTCCAGCGTGCTGCCCCGGGGCACCAGGCGGGGCCCGACCCGGGCGGTCCCATCCCGGCTGGCCTCGGCGACCAGCTTGACCCGGAACCCGTGATCGTCGGCCAGCTCGACGGCCTGGCGGGTCACCTGGGTGATCCCCTGGACCTCGACCGTGTCCATGGTCAGGTCCAGGTCCAAGAGGGCGTTGCCCAGGATGACGACCTTGCTGGCCGCATCCAGGCCCTCGATGTCGGCGGTCGGGTCGGTCTCGGCGTAGCCCAGGGCTTGGGCCTCGCGCAGGGCCTGGTCCAGGTCGCTGCCCTCCTCGGCCATCCGGGTGAGGATGAAGTTGGTGGTGCCGTTGAGGATGCCCTCGACCTTGTGGATGGTGTCGCCGGCGAAGCTGTACCGGGCAGCGTTCAGGCTGGGCACGCACCCGGCCACGGTCGCCTCGAACCTCAGCGGGACCCCGGCCGTCTCGGCCCGCTCGACCAGCTCGTCGTAGGCCACCACCACCGGTCCCTTGTTGGCCAGGACCACGGGAAGCTCGTTGTGGAAGGCGGTGCGCACGTGGCCCAGGCCCGGCTGGCCGTCCTCCAGGTTGGTCGGGGTGGCCTCGACGAAGACGTCGGCCTCGGCCTCCCGGACCTCGTCCAGCAGGCCGCCCCGGCGCCAGTCGATCGACCCGTCGTCCTTCAGGGAGAGGCCGTCGGGATCGGTGGCCACCCGGTCGCTTCTGGCGATCCCGGTGATCCGTAGGTCCAGGCCGTGGGCCTCGGCCAGGTGCCCGCGTTGGGTCTCCAGGGCCCGATGCAGCGAGCGGCCCACGGTCCCGTACCCAGCCAGGAGCACGTTGAACCGGGCCGGGTCAGACATCGGCCTCACCCCCGACCTGCTCGATGAGATGCAGCTCGGCGGCAGAGGCCTCGGTTGCAAGGGCCTGGACGGCCGCGTCCAGCGTGTCGTCCCGGTCGGCGCTGAGCGTGACCAGGACCGCGCTGGGGTTGTCCTGGCCTTCGATCCGGGCGTCCACGCCGCCGACCTGGGCACCGGTCTGGAACACCTCGTCCAACAGCTCGCGCAGGTCGGCCTCGAAGACGTGGCCGACCAGGAGGACGGCCGTGCGGACCGTGCCGCCCTCGCGGTTGATGCTGAGCAGCCGGTGCTCGCGAGCCACGGCGTCGACCAGCCGAAGGGCCTCGGACTCGGGCACCTCGACGATCAGCTCGACCGGGACCCGGCCGTCGGTCTCCTTCTCGTGCAGGTGGACCACGCTGACCACGTTGGCGCCGTGGTCGGCCACGATCTCCAGCACGCGCTGCAGCTGTCCCGGGCTGTCGGGCAGCTCGACCTCCATCTCCAATCTCACGCGATCATCTCCTGGGTGTCGGGGGCCTGGCCACCGATGGCGGCCAGGATGCTGTCCAGCGTGGCCTGGCAAGCGATCGGCTCGCCGGCCAACCGCTGGGCGGCGTCGGGATCCTTGAGACCGTGACCGGTGAGCACGCAAACCACGCGTTCGCTCGTGTCCACACGGCCGTCGTCGATGAGCTTGATGAGGCCGGCCAGGCTGGTGGCCGAGGCCGGCTCGGCGAAGACACCCTCGGTCTGGGCCAAGAGGCCCTGGGCCTCGGTGATGGCCTCGTCGGGCACGCTGGTGGCTGTGCCATCGGTCTCCCGGATGGCGCGCAGGGCCTTGACCGCGGAGACCGGCCGGCCGATCCGGATGGCCGTGGCCAGGGTCTCGGGGCTTGGCTCTGGCTCGATGGTCGCCCGGCCGGCCTCGATGGCCCGGGCGATCGGGTCGGCCCCCTTGGCTTGGGCGCCGGTCAACCGGGGCAGGTCCTCCAGCAGACCGGCGGCCTGGAACTCGAGCAGGGCTTTGTGGGCCGCGCTGATGTTCCCGGCGTTGCCGACCGGGTAGACGATCCGGTCCGGCGGGCCGGCGGGGTGCTGGTCGACGATCTCCATGGCCAGGGTCTTCTGGCCTTCCAACCGGTAGGGGTTCTTGGAGTTCAAGAGGGCCCCCTGGCCCTTCCTGGCCAGCTCGAGCACGAGGTCCATGGCATCATCGAAGCTCCCGTCGACCTCCAGGACCTTGGCTCCGTGGGCCATGGCTTGGGCGACCTTGCCGACGGCGACCTTGCCTGCCGGCAACAGGACGACCCCCCTGACCCCCGCCCGGGCGGCGTAGGCGGCCATGCTGGCCGCCGTGTTCCCGGTGCTGGCACACGCCAGCACGTCGGCTCCCCGGGCGACCTCCCAGGAGACCGCACACGTCATGCCTCGGTCCTTGAACGAGCCGGTGGGGTTGTCGCCCTCGACCTTGAGGTGCAGCGAGGCCAGGCCCAACCGGTCGGCCAGGGCCGGGGCCTCGGTCAGGCGCGTGCCGCCTTCACCGAGGGTGATGATCGGCGCCTGGGGATCGTGGGGCAGGAACGCCTTGTACCGCCAGACCGACAGGGGACGATCCTGCCACCCGGTCGCAAGCTCAGGGTCGGGCACCTGGACCTCCAGGAGGCCCTGGCACTCGGGGCAGGCGCAGTCCGGCGGCAACGGGTCGACGACGGCATGGCACTCGACGCATTCACAGGGCATCGTAGGGGATCTCCTCCTCGGGACGGGCGACCACGGCCTCGGCCGGCGTCCCGTGGGTCTCGATGGTCTCGCTCATGGCTCGGGCCACCTCACCAGCCAGGCTGCCGTCATCGCAGACGGCCACCATGGCCGGTCCCGAGCCGCACAGGGTCACGCCCAGGCCGCCGGCGTCCAGGCCGGCTTGCCTGGCCTCTGGGTAGAAGGCCAGCTGCTGGGACCGGTAGGGCACGGCCAACCGGTCGTCCAGGCAGGCGCCGATCGTGGCCACGTCGCCGCGATGGAACGCGTCGACCAGGGTGGCCAGGGCGCCCAGGTTGGCCACGGCGTCGGCCAGGGGCACGGTCTCGGGCAGGACCTGGCGCATGCGGCTGGTCTCCACCTCGATGTCCGGCACGGCGATGGCCGGGTGGAGATCGCTCGGGGGACCCACCCGCCGGGCATCGGGTCGCTTGCCCCCGGGCCGGACCAGGGCCAGGCCTCCGAGGACCACGGCGGCGACGTCGTCGTAGTGCGGCCGTCCGCCCCCCTCGGCCAGCCCGGCGGCGTGGATCAGGTCCTCGGGCGCCAAGCCCAGGGTCGGGTTGAGCCCGTGGAAGGCCAGGGCCACGCCGGCGGCCGACGAGGCCGACGAGCCCAGGCCGGAGCCGGCCTTGCGGGGCTTGTGCAGGGTGACCTTGTAGGACGCATCGACGCCGGTGTTCTCGCGGAGATGGTCCAGGGTGGCCCCGGCCAGGTTCTGGGACCAGGCCTCCGGGACGTTGACCGCGCCTGGCCCCTGGACGTGGATCACGTCCTCGTCGGCCCGGGCCAGCTCGATCCGGTCGCCGAGCTGCTGGAGGGCCAGCGAGCTCACGTCGAAGCCCGGCCCGAAGTTCCCGATGGTGGCCGGGGCCTGGAGGGTGACCACGTCGTCGGTCCGCGATAGCATGCGCTCTCCTCTCTTGGGTCGGTCCAGAACCGGTCGCCGACCCACCACGATCACCGTGTCGTCGAGCTCGTGGGGGTGCCGGCGAAGCAGACCATCTGGAGCCAGAAGTGTCCACGCTGGCCTTGAACCTTCCCACACGCTCTACCAGGGCCAGCGGTGCAACTTTTTCCTTGGACAAGTTTGATGGATTGCTAGGCCAACCAACGGTTAGAGGCGGGCGGGTCGGAGGCCCTGCGGGACCATGGCCTCCCCCGCTCACGCCTCTCACCTCTTGTAGCTTCAGCCGCTGGAAGGGATGGCCCCGTCAGGTGGAGGGGGGCGGGTCAGGTCACGACATAGCCTGCGATCTGGCCGAACGTTGGTACCGTCGACGGGTTCGGCCGCTCGCGGGATGCGTGCGGCGCTATGTCACCACGTATCCCGCGATCCGCACGGACGCGGCGCTGTGGTCCGTCCGTGCTCTCGCCGGGTACGTCCTGCGCTATGTCACGACGTACCCGGCGATCTGTACGAACCCTCGTCGCTCTGGTCCGGGTTCGTACGCTCACAGGCTATGTCCGGTGCTATGTCACGACATAGCCTGCGATAAAAACGTAGTGCAGGGCGCTGGCGGCCAGGACGAACAGGTGCCAGACGCCGTGGTGGCCGACGTGGTCCGGCAAGATATCCGGCCACTCGAACGCGTACACCAAGGCGCCGACGGTGTAAAGCAGCCCGCCGGCGATCAGCCAGCTCAAGCCCACCCAGGAGAAGGTGTCGATCAGCGGTTTGAAGCCGACCAGGGCCACCCAGCCCAGGACGAGGTAGAGCGTGGTGTAGGCCCAGCGGGGCATCTGCCACGCGATGTTCCGGGTCACGATCCCTGCGATCGCCAGGGCCCAGACCGAGATCAGGATCGGCAGGCCCCAGACCCGAGGCATGGCCAGCAGACAGACCGGCGTGTAGGTCGCCGCGATGAACAGGTAGATCGCGCTGTGGTCGATCCGACGGAACAAGGGCCGCCACCGAGGTGACGTCGGCAACCCGTGGTGGAGGGCGCTGGCCAGGTAGAGCGCGATCAGGGCGGCACCGTAGAGGGCGCTGGCCGTGATCGCCAGGGCCCCCTCGGCCTTGACGACGAGGTAGACCAAGCCTACCACGGCGAGCAGGACACCGGCGAGGTGGGAGATGGCGTTGAACGGCTCTCGTAGCCCCATCGATCGTCGCTGGTATGTAGCCGGACACCCTACCTAAGCGCATCGCCTAGGACCTTGTGGGGTCCCGGCCGGCCGTCTGGACCTCCTGGTCACCGCCAGCGGACCTCGAGCTCCCGTTGCCCTCGGCCCCTTGCTCGTGCATGAAGATCGTCCGGATGGGGAAGGGGATATCGTAACCCTCGTCCACCAGGGCCTGCTTGACCGCTCGGGTGACCTCGCTCTTGATCGACAGCATGCTGCCGCGAGGCAGCTTCTCGGTCCAGAAACGGACCTTGAGGTTGACGCTGGAACCACCCAGCTCCTCGACGAACACCTCGGGCTCGGGCTCGTCGAGGACGCCCTCGATGCCGCCGGTAGCATCCAGGACGGTGTCCACGGCGCCGGGGATATCGTCGTCGTAGCTGATCCCCACCAGGACGTCCCACCGACGGGTGTCGTGGTAGGAGAAGATCGTCATAGCCGTGTTGAGCACGTTCTTGTTGGGCACCTCGACCCGCAGCCCGTCGAAGGTCCGCAGCTGGGTCGACCGCATGCCGATCGCCTCCACCGTCCCTTCCTCGCCGGCGATCCGGACCGCGTCCCCGTCGGCGAACGGGTGGGTTGTCAGGATGATCAGGCCGGAGATGAAGTTGGCGATCGTATCCTGCATGGCGAAGGCCAGGGCGAACCCGATGGCGCCGACGGCGACCATCAGGGAACCCAGGTTGACACCGGCCACGGCCAGGGAGGCCACGATGACCAGCAGCATGACCGCGTACTGGACGATGGTGCCCCAGGCGTTCCCGGCCCGCTGATCTTTGGTCGCCTTGGCCAGCGAGTCCACCGCCATGTTCCGTGCGGCCTTGGCGAACATGAACCCGACGGTGAGGACCACCAGGGCACCGACGAGCCGGGGCGCGTAGAAGACCGCCCGGTCGGCCCATGCATCGAAGGCTGCCCTGAGGCCGGCATGGAAGCTGAGAAGCCCGAACATCGACCCGGAAGCCGTGGGTCACCTGAAGAATGTTTGGGGACGGCGAAATGACCTTGCGCGGTGGTCACGCGTCGGCGTCCTGCCACTTCATGAACTCGAACGGGCACCGGCACCCGTTGCAATAGAACTGCGCCGTCGCGAGCACGGAGCCGAACGTCCCCATCAGCTCGGTGTCCTGGGACCCGCAGTGCGGGCACGGCGGGTGGTCGGGCAACCGGGCACCTGGTCGGGCAGCCACGGGTAGGCAGTGCCCTCTCCCGGGTAAAAGCCTTGTCAGCCATCGGCCGGCAGACGAGCCGAACCCAAGCCCTTTTTCCCCGGGGGGGCCCCTGCTGGCCTGGGCCCACCATGCCCGACTACCAGCGTGCCTACCTGGAGATGCTGCCGGCCCTGACCCTCACGGGGCTGGGAGCTCTGGCCGCGGGTTGGCTGTTGGGGCACATGGCCCCACGCCTCGAGGCCCACCCCGGGCTCCTGATCATGGTCCCGGGTCTGATGGCCATGCGAGGGAACATCAGCGGTTCGATGGGGTCCCGGCTGAGCTCTGCGGTCCACCTGGGCCTGCTCGAGCCAAGCGAACCCTGGGGACCGGTGGCCCAGACCAACGTGGGGGCCTCGATCATCCTCTCGGCGGGGATCGGAGCCGTGGTGGGCGTGACCGGCTGGATCGCCTCCACACTGGTGGGGCTCCCGGCGGTTCCCCTGGCCATCTTCGTCCTCGTGGCGGTCCTGACCGCGCTGGTCTCCAGCTTCTTCCTCTCTCTGACGACCCTGGGGATCGTGCTGACGGCCACCGCCCGCGGACTGGACCCGGACAACGTCACCGGGCCGCTGCTGACCACCGTGGGCGACGTGGTCACCCTGGCGGTCCTCTTCGTGTTCCTGGGGGTCCTGTGATGACCGCTGACCGCAGCCTCGGAGAACTGGTCAAGGACCAGGTCGCCTTCCTGGTCGTCATGGCTGTGGTCGCCACCGGGACAGGCCTCTTGCTGCGCACCCAGGAGCAGGCGCTCTTCGAGCGGCCCTGGATCCTGGCCCTGGTCCCCGTGGTCAACGCCCTGGGCGGCAACCTGGGCTCGATCCTCGGGGCTCGCCTCACCTCGGCGCTTCACCTGGGGACCCTGGAACCTCGGCTGGTCAGGGGCGAGCTCACCGGCAACATCTCCCTGACCCTCGTCACCGGCCTGAGCATCTACACGTTGCTGGGCACCCTGGTCTTCCTGCTGGGCCCCCATACCGCGCTGTTCCCGGCCTTGTCCCTATGGACCGTGGCGGCCCTGGTGTTGGGCTCTGGGGCCATCCTGACCGCCGGTGTGATACTCTTAAGCCTGGGAGCTGCGTTCGTGGCCTACCGACGTGGCCTGGACCCCGACGACATCGTGGTCCCGCTGGTCACGAACACGGCCGACCTTCTGGGTGTCATCGTCTTGTTCGTGATCGCTGGAGTGGTGATATGAAGAGCTGGGAACGGGAGGAGCTCGAGGAGATCGAGTACGAACCTCGCAGCGTCCGAGAGCTCCTCACGCAGATGAAGGACGTCGCCGAGCTGGTGGTCGACCTGGCCTACAGCGC